>CAMWUW010000001.1 GCA_947177525.1 uncultured Bacteroidales bacterium
TCGTAACAAGGTAGCCGTACCGGAAGGTGTGGCTGGAACACCTCCTTTTTGGTGGTTCTATTTTCTGACATCTGCTTCAGATATGTTTTCCACTTCTTTATCCTGTATTTCATTCAGTCTTTTTCATTATATAGTCCTGTAGCTCAGTTGGTTAGAGCACTACACTGATAATGTAGGGGTCAGCAGTTCAAGTCTGCTCAGGACTACTGAAATTTTGGGGGTATAGCTCAGTTGGCTAGAGCATCTGCTTTGCAAGCAGAGGGTCGTCGGTTCGACTCCGACTATCTCCACTTCGAGGAGTTTGACTTTTAGTTAAACTCCTTTTTTTATTTTTCGAGATATAATTGAGGTATAATGGGCTCAGGTGCAAAAGTATGTGTTTCAATAAATAAGTGATACCTTTGTGCAGATATATAAATATAAAGGTTATGACAGACGAACAGAAGATACTTTTAGCATTAGTCAAGTTGATGTTTCCACGTGAGATGTTGGATTATTTTGAGGTTGTAGGTTTTGAACTTCATGAAGATAGTATCAGTGTTCGTCTAGATGAACGCGATCGTATTCTAAAAAAGAAATCTGGTCACACATATGTAAAGAACGGCTTTCTTCCGGAAAGTCGCATCACCGATTTTCCTATCCGCGACAAGCGTGCGACGCTGATTGTCAGGCGTAGGCGCTGGAAGGATGAGAAGACTGGCGAGATAGTGAGCAACGACTACGAACTTGTTGCAAAAGGCACACGGCACTCGAAGGAGTTTGCCGCTTTTTTAAAAGGGGTTCTTGGATCAATACCCGATAGCGGCTTCTTCGCTTGAGAAATACTATCACATAAACGGCAAGCAGTTCGAACGGCAATACAAGGAACATCTAAGCGGCTATACAGACTGGGAGGAAAAAGATCACGCAGACAAATGGCTGATATTCCCAGAGAACATTGGCCCAAGGATGAGCATTGATGAAACCTCGATGAGTAATGGAGAGGTCTACACAATCCTGTCCAACAAAGACGCTCACTGCCGTAATGGGGCTATTGCCGCTATAGTATATGGAACTAAGGTGGATGATGTATATAATGCACTGAAACTGATACCAGAAGAAAGCCGGCTGCGAGTTGAAGAAGTGACTTTAGACCTGTCTTCATCCATGAGGTTGATATGCTCGCTGTCATTTCCACAGGCAGTCAAAGTCATTGATAGGTTCCATGTTCAGAAGCTTGCACTTGAAGCTCTTCAGGATATCCGTATCAGGCATAGATGGGACGCAATCGATGCCGACAATGAATCCAGGATGATGGCAAAGGCGACGGGTAAAGATTACATCCCCGACACATACCACAACGGTGATACAAGAAAGCAGTTGCTGGCTCGTAGCCGACATCTACTGTTCAAGTCTCCTGAAAAATGGAGCAAGTCTCAGAAAACGAGAGCCGCAATCCTCTTTGAAGAATACCCGGATATCAAGGAGGCATATTCACTTGTTCATCGTCTCAGGATGATATATGCACACACCAAAACCAAAGGTGGGGCATTACCTAAACTTGCATTATGGTACAATGATGTTCAGAAAACCAACTTCAAAGAGTTCAAGACTGTAGCAGAAACGATACAGACACATTACTCAAACATCCTGAACTTCTTCAATAACAGATCCACTAACGCTTCTGCTGAATCACTTAACTCTAAGATCAAAGCCTTCAGAATGCAACTGAGAGGTGTATCAGATGTTAAATACTTTCTGTTCAGACTTGCAAAGATCTATGCTTAGACACATACTTTTGCGACTGATCCCATGTTCTAGGTTGTGAAATTTACATGATGACTATCTCTTATTGATTAGGATTTAATGTGATATTTCTAATTATTTTGCTTTTCTCTCCCAGTCGTAAAATTTCGGTTATATTGAGCACCAGGCGTTCCAGGTCTGCATTCCAAGTGTGACACCTGGAACGCCTTGGAATTGTAATCTGCTTATTTTTAATGTGTTATAAAATGAGGCCGTTCCAGGTCCTCCACAGAAATTGCACACCTGGAACGCTTGTGCAGAGAAGCTATGGGCAACTTCCCTCAGAGTAGGCCCTATCGGAGTCAACTTAAATCAGGAAATGATATGCCTATCTGGAACTTTTTCACAGGAATCCCTCCCCACACAAAAAAACGTCCGGACCGAAATTTTGGCTGGCGGCCTCAGATGCTGCCGCTATTCTTTTGTGCTTACGGGTAGGCTTGATATTGGTTGTTTGTTATGTCTCTGTTTGTTTTAATTTTTACGCGCAAACTTGGCGCCCGGTTTTTTCTGAATATGTCTTTCTTACACATAAATGCCTGTGCATCTGCATACATTCAAATCTGAATTTTGTTTCAGTTCTCAATTTTTGACTTTAATCATCCTGATTGGTGCATTTACACCTGATCTTGGGTAAAAGTTCTTTCGCTTTGCGCAATCTACTCCGTTGCTTAACAGGCCGGCCAGAGGTTTTGCTCTCAGCTTTTCGCTATATTTGTGCTGACGGGCATATATACGCTTGCGCTTCGGCAAAGCATTCAAACAAGTTTAATGCTCTGCTCTCAGCTTTTTCGTATATTTATGCTTTGCATACATATACATCTGCGCTTCGGCATAATCAAAGTAAAACTTTGCTTCTGCTCTCAGCTTTTTCGTATATTTGCACAAAATGTGCTTTGGGGACTGAATGCTTTATGGATACAGAATTCTTTCTTGATATATTAAAAATTGACTCCACTTCCGGAAAAGAAAGGGGATTGGCCGACTTTTTGGCATCCCGTCTTGCCGCTCCGGGAAGAACCGTGGAAATATTTGAGACCGGAGACGGGACCTGCAGCCTTCTTGTGAGCTGGGGAAGTCCGGACGTCTTTTTCTGTACCCATCTTGACACCGTGCCGCCTTATATACCTCCTTCTGTATCCGAATCGTCAGATGCCGCCTCCAATGCAGACCGGGACCTGCTTTTCAGCGGCCGCGGAACTTGCGATGCAAAAGGACAGATTGCCGCAATGTATGAGGCCTGCCTTGAATTGGAAAGGAGAGGACAGCAAGGATTTGCATTGTTGCTGCTTGCAGGTGAAGAAACGGGGTCCTTCGGTGCAAAAGCATTTACCGGAATGCATCCCGGAGGGGACTGGCTCATTGTCGGTGAGCCCACGGACAATTGCATGGCCTCTGCTGCCAAAGGAACCAAGGCTTTCGAAGTCACATTCTCCGGAAAGGCCTTCCATTCCGGATATCCACAGTATGGTGAAAGTGCCGTCATCCTGTTCAACAGTTTTTTAAACGCCTTGAATGACATAGCTTTCCCTGTTGACAACATATTGGGAGATACGACTTGGAACATAGGCAGACTTTTCAGTGACAATCCTCAGAATATCCTCAGCGACAGACTGACTTTCCGTATATATTTCCGGACAACATTCGAGACAGACGCAATGGTCTCCAACCTCATGGACAGCATGATCGGAGACAAAAGCCTGCCTTGGCAGCGCGCCATGACCTTCAGGCCTCTCGGAGGAGACACCCCATCCGTGTTCCGCACTTTTCCCGGGTTCAAGTCAAAACCTGTTGCATTCGGAAGCGATGCTCCCCACCTGAAGGGATTCCGCAACAAAATCCTGTGCGGTCCGGGCTCAATACTTGTCGCCCATACGGATAAGGAGAATGTGTTATTGGGCCAACTGCGTGAGGCCGCAGATAACTATGTCAAGATGTTTGAGTACATAAAAAACCTTCCGGAACAGCAGGACCGCCCGGAAAACATGTAAAAGTAGACGAAATTATGATAGTAATGAAATTCGGCGGAACATCCGTCGCGAACTTTGAAGCAATAACAAGGACAATCTCCATCATAGAGAGCAAATTGGACAGCAGGCCCGTAGTGGTCGTGTCCGCATTGTCAAAAGTAACAGACCTGCTGTACAAAATCTCTGACGCAGCCGCAGCAAGAAATCAGGAAGAAACTTCCGGGTTGCTCTCTGCGCTCAGGTCACGTCATGCCGGTCTTGCTGAGGAACTTCTGCATGAAAGCCCGGCTCTGCTGGAAGAAGCCATGGTACGCGTCAATGCCTTATGCGATGAACTGGACGGGATTGCCAATGCAGTATGCGCATTGGGCGAACTCTCAGACCGCAATAAGGCAATAATAATATCTTTCGGTGAACGGCTCTCTTCTACCGTAATCTGTTTTGCCATGAATGCAAAAGGGATAAGGACCAATTTTATAGATGCACGCAAAATGATGATAACAAGCGACGCCTATCTCAAGGGTGAGCCTGTTGAAGAAGAAATCTGCGCAAGAGTTCCTGCAATGGTCACGGAGGCATATTCCGGAATGGACGCTGTCATAACCCAGGGCTTCATCGGCTCTAACCTTAAGGGGGAGCAGACAGTGCTTGGACGCGGAGGGTCCGACTATTCTGCCTCGTTGATAGGAATGGCCGTCGGGGCACAGCAGATTGAAATATGGACAGACGTCGACGGTGTACGCACTGCTGATCCGCGCAAGGTAGAAAACACTCTCTGCCTTGAAAGAATATCTTTTGAGGAGGCGGCTGAGATGGCTCATTTCGGAGCCAAGGTCCTTCATCCGCTTACAATAGAGCCTGCCGTGAAAAAATGCATACCTATCTATGTGCTGAATTCCATGAACCCTTCCGGAAAAGGTACTGCCATACTGCGGAGTGAACTGATTGAAGACGGTGTCAAGTCTGTCTCTTTCAAGGAAAACATAAGAGTCATCAATATATTTTCGATGAAAATGATCAACACTTCCGGCTTTTTGAGGCGCGTGTTCGAGATATTCAGCGAAAACAAGGTGTCTGTAGATCTTATCAGTACTTCTGAGGCCAATATTTCCGTTACTGTGGATTCTTCTGAGAAAATAGACAAAGTCGTGGAAGAACTCTCCTCATTTGCAGATGTCATTGTAGATGAGGACAAGTCACAGGTCTCTGTAATAGGCAAGAATATAGTTAGGCTCAACGGAATGCTGAAGAAGACCTTCACTCCGTTGCGCAGATGTAATGTATATATGATTTCACAGGGAGCCTCATTTGTGAATATTAGTTTTGTGGTTGACCGTGAGGAACTTACGGATGTTGTCAAGGAACTGCACCGTCATCTTTTCGAGCATCCGGAAGAACTTGAGGCATTTTAGAACATAATTTTGAAAGAAAAATGAAACTTTTTGTCAGTGGTTATGGAAAAATGGGAAAGATGGTCGAGAAAATCATTCTTTCCAGAAACATAGAGTATGCCGGGTGGAGCGAATCTGTCCGGGAAACGGACCCTGCACTGGCTAAAGAATGCGTGTGCATTGATTTTACGACTCCTGATGCCTTCAGGTCGAACTACCGTTTTCTTGCGGAGCACTTCAAGGCCGTCGTGGTAGGGACAACAGGATGGTCGGACATAAAGGATGAGGTCATTTCCTATTTTGAGGAGTGCGGTACTCCGATGATATGGGCTACGAATTTTTCGATAGGGGTAAACGTTTTCTTTGCTGTTGCCGATGCCGTTTCAAAAATGCTTGGACAGACAGGAGGCTATAGCCCGTATATGGTAGAAATGCATCACTGCCACAAGCTGGATGCACCGAGCGGGACTGCAAAGACACTTGCCGGTATAGTCAGAGACAACATGGGAGTCCGTCCTGATGTGCAGTCTGTGCGGTGCGGTGAGATTCCCGGGATACATACCGTAGGATTTGAAGGTGTCAACGACCGCATAACAATGACTCATGAGGCCTTTTCGAGGGAAGGTTTTGCCGCAGGTGCCGTAGATGCTGCCCTGAAGACTGCTTCCCTTGTCGGTGTGCATGAATTTAAGGAACTGATTTTTAAAGCCTGATATTATTATGGCAAATTTGAATCTTAAAGGCTGTGGTACAGCTCTTGTCACCCCGTTCCGCAACGGGATGGTTGATTATGATGCCTTTGCGGCATTGGTTGACAGGCAGGTTGCTGCCGGCATTGATTTTCTTGTACCTCTCGGGACGACAGGTGAAACCCCGTGTCTTTCTGATGATGAGAAAATAGAGATACTTCATATTGCAAGGGAACATTCCGGAGGAAGGCCTGTAGTGGCTGGTGTCGGGACCAATTCCCTTAGCGGGACTGTTGCAAATATGTCACTGCTGGCCGGACATGGCGCAGATGCATTTCTCGTTGTGGTGCCTTATTACAACAAGCCTCCTCAGGAAGGCATGTTCCAGTACTTCAAGGCTGTGGCGGAGGCTTCTGCAAAACCTGTGATTCTGTATAATGTGCCGGGACGCACCGGGGCAAACATGACTGCATCCACAGCATTGAGGCTTGCAGAGCTTGACAATATCGTGGCAATAAAGGAGGCTTCGTCCAATCGTGGCCAGATTATGGAAATCCTGCAGGGACGTCCGGAAGACTTTGCTGTACTCAGCGGAAATGACGACGAGACGCTTGACCTTATGGAAAACGGTGCGGACGGAGTAATAAGTGTTGCTTCCAATATCACTCCTGAGCTGGTGAGGGACATGGTGCATGCAGTTTCAGACGGCAGGACGTCTTTTGCAAGGGAGCTCCATGATACTCTCATGCCTCTTTTCCGGAACTGTTTTGTGGAGAGCAATCCGATTCCTGCAAAGGCGGCCCTTGCTGCAATGGGACTTATATCCAATGAGCTGCGCCTGCCTTTGGTGCCTGCGTCAGACCATGCCTATGCCCTGATGGAGGAGACGGTCCGCGGGCTTGGCCTGATTTGACAGGTCTTGTGAAAAATTGTGGTTTTTATAAAGAAAGAATTGATTATGAATACAGAAGCAGATAAATTCAACCAGGTGTGCCGTGATCTTGAATCCGGACGTCTCAGGGTTGCCGAAAAGGTTGACGGCAAATGGATTGTGAATTCTTGGGTCAAAGAGGTCATCTTGTCTGGTTTTCGCCTCGGCAGGCTGAAGGACATGTCCTGTGGGGAATTCGCTTTTTTTGACAAGGACACTGTGCCGTTGCGTAAATTTTCGGAAGGTGACGGTGTGAGAATCGTACCAGGAGGCAGTTCGGTGCGTACTGGTGCATATCTTGCCCCTTCTGTGATAATGATGCCTCCGTCCTATGTCAATATAGGAGCTTATGTGGATGAAGGAACAATGATAGACTCTCATGCCCTTGTAGGGTCGTGCGCACAGGTCGGAAAGCATGTCCATCTTTCTGCCGCGTCACAGCTTGGAGGCGTGCTTGAGCCGGTTGGTGCTCTGCCTGTGATTATTGAAGACAATGTCTTCATTGGAGGAAATTGCGGAATATATGAAGGGACGATAGTAAAAGAGAATGCCGTGATAGGTACAGGTGTGGTCATTAATTCTTCAACGGCCATTTTTGATGCGGTATCAGGTGAATATATAAAGGCAAATGCGGATGGACAGATTGTCGTGCCGGCCGGGGCTGTTGTTGTGGCGGGAAGCCGTCCTGTGGCAAAAGGCCCTGGAGCAGACAATGGAATCCACCTGTATTGTCCTGTAATCGTGAAGTATCGTGATGCCAAGACATCAGCGTCTGTGACATTGGAGGACCTTCTGCGCTGACAATTCATTGTTTCAAAAGAGCTACATTCCATTGTCCTATGAATTATAATGACAAATTTTCCGAAGATACCGGCTCATTTTTCCGTTCTCCTGTAAGGGAAATTTTCAAGAAGGTGGACCTGAATGCAATATATTCATTTGCCGGAGGCTATCCTTCTGCAGACACTTTCCCGCTGGAGGAGATACGTGCCGCCATGTCTGAGGTGATAGACAAGTATGGAGGAAAGGCTTTTCAGTACGGTGCCACGCAGGGAGTACCCGAACTTCGGGAGGCTGTGGCACGAAGATGCGGCACGGAGCCTTCCATGGTACAGATTACCTCATCGTCCCAGCAGGGAATTGATGTGTGCACGCGTATTCTGGTCGATCCGGGAGATGTCGTGCTTACGTCAGAACCTTCATACCTCGGGGCTTTGCAGTCTTTCAGGTCATACCGTGCCGATGTCCGCGGCATATCCCACAGCAGTGACATTGATGTATACAGGAGGAATGTTGAGGAAGCCGCAATGTCAGCGGTGCGTGAGGGCAAGAGAGTGAAATTCCTCTATATCATTCCTGATTTTCAGAATCCTTCCGGCGAGACTCTTACTTTGGAGGAACGCAAAATGCTGATAAGAATTGCAGAGGATCATGATTTTCTCATTGTTGAGGATGCGCCATACCGTGAGTTGCGGTATAGTGGTGAGACTGTGGAATCCATGTATTCTCTCGCTCCTGACAGGGTGATTCACCTCGGGTCTTTTTCTAAGATTTTTGCTCCTGGATTCAGGCTCGGATGGATTCTTGCGCATCCGGAGATTCTTGACCAGATATATGTATGCAAACAGTCACTGGATCTTTGCCCTCCTGTGTTTGACCAGTATGTGGCGGCGGAATTTCTTGATAGCGGCAGGCTGGACGCCAATCTTCGCAAGACCATAGACCTGTACAGGGAAAAGCGCGATCTGATGCTTTCGCTTCTGGAGGAAACCATGCCTGGAAATGTTGTGTGGACGCGTCCGGAAGGTGGGCTTTTCCTGTTTCTTACTATGCCTGAAGGGTTTGATGCCGTGAAGTTTTATGACAAGGCCCTGTCTGCCGGGGTGGCGTACGTGGCCGGAGAGTTTTTTTATCCGCAGCGTAATGTCAAGAACACAATGAGACTGAATTTTTCGTTTATGGACAGGGAGAGGATGAACGCCGGAATAAGGCTTCTTGCAGCTCTTCTTAAGGAGGAATTATGCGCGGAATGACTTTCTACAAATATCAGGGAGCGGGAAATGACTTTCTGATAGCAGACAACAGGGACGGGCTTGCCGTGCTTTCTTCAGCTGACATTTCAGCCATTTGTGACCGCCGATATGGGGTAGGTGCTGACGGTGTCATGCTGCTGGAACAATCGCAGAATGCGTCATTTATGATGAAATATTATAATTCCGACGGCTCGGGAGGCATGATGTGCGGAAATGGCGGAAGGTGTATCGCTGCTTTTGCCGTTGATTCCGGAGTTGTTGACGGCTGCGGATGTTTTGAGTTTGAGGCTGCGGACGGAATGCATGCTGCAGCTGTCCTTTCTGATGAAGGCCGTTCAAAGGTTGTGCGCCTCAAGATGAAGGATGTCTGCTGTGTGGCAAGGCATGATTCTCTCTGCGGACTGGCCGGGGATACGGGAGGATATTTTTTGGATACTGGCACACGGCATTTTGTGCAGTTTGTGGATGATGTATCTGCGTATGACGTTGTCGGAAGGGGGAGAATGATACGTTTCAATGCCGCGGAGTTCCAGCCTGTGGGAACGAACGTGAATTTTGTGGGCATGGCGGATGAGGTACTGCAGGTCCGGACTTATGAGAAAGGTGTTGAGGACGAGACTTTTGCATGCGGCACAGGAATCGTTGCGTCATGTATCTGTGCATATCTGCATGGAATTCCGGCAAATGAGTCGCCGGACGGAAGCGTCGGTTATGACGTAAGGGCACTCCGTGACCGTCTTTCTGTAGGCTTTGTGCCTCATGGAAGCGATGTGGAGTCTTTTTCCGCATCGGACGTGTGGCTTACGGGACCGGCTGCCTATGTGGCGGAGATTCGTTTCTGATTATTGTAATAAAGCAAAAAGTATTATATTTGCCTTTTCGTGCATGTAAGGAGGCATCAGGTCTTGTGGACTGGTCTGAGGCATGGCGTTTATGCTATGCGGACTGCCGTGGCTTGCGTTTGCAGCGGTGTTGCCAATGCATGGAAAGAGTCTAATTGTAAATTTATTATAAATTATGAAGCGTATTATTTTGTTTTCGGCTATTCTCTTGTCGGCAGTCTCGTGTTTTAATGATACGGGATGGTCTTCATCTTATACACTCAGGGTGACTTTTGAGTTTTCTGATGATGTGTACAAGTCTTTCTTCAGTGCTGACAGTCTTTTTTTCGAGCCTGAAGGCCAGGGCTTCTCTTGGGGCAATACTGTGCTTGTCTATAATCAGAAGACGATAGACAAAGAGTTCTGCGGAGGTTTTCTGCTGTCTTATCAGAAAGGGCTTCCGGAAGGCGGCAATTTAGTTGAAACTGACGGAACTTACCGTGCCAATTCTCCGTCAGGTGCTTATGGAAGCCGTACGTATGCTGTGTTCTACGATAATCCGGAAGAAGGTCAGATGCCGGAAAAGGATATGATTTTCACACAGTCATATTACGGAACATGCGGCATGAACTCATGTATGGTCAACAATACAGCCTTGGTTGCAGGGAAAGTTAAGGAGCATTTTGAAGTGGGAGACAAGCTTGTCCTGAAGGCAACTGGCTATCTTGACGGTACCAAGACGGGTGAGTCGGAATTTGTACTTGCTGAGTTCTCTTCCCAGAAGGATTCGATTGTTTCCACCTGGACAAGATTTGATTTGAGCAAGCTCGGTTCTGTTGACTGTGTCAATTTCACGGTATCTTCACCTAAGGAAGAAGTTCCCGGATATTTCTGTATGGACGAAATCATTGCCAATGTGTCCCTTCAGTCCAGGTAAGCAGGATTTTCAGCATGATGTGATTATATGAAATCAAATCAGAATTATAAAAATGCCGCATTGGCAGCTCTGAAAGGAAGATGGGCATCCGCTATTGTTGCCTCTATAATATTTTGCGGAGCGGTATGGGCTTTTTCTGTTCCATGTATGCTTTCTTCTTTTGCTGTTCAGGGACTGCTGCAGATTGACTTGAATGTTTGTGTTGCAATGCAGCTGATTTATTGTCTTGGAATGCTGCTGATTGTCGCTCCTTTGACAATCGGCTGTTCCAATGCGTTCCTGAGGCTTTTAAGGGAGGGACATGGAAATGTTTCTCAGAATCTGGCTTCGTATGCCTTCAATGGCTACTGGCGCAACATCTGGGGAGCATTCCTTACAAGATTTTTTATATTCCTGTGGTCATTGCTTCTGATTATTCCGGGGCTTGTCAAAAATTATTCTTATGCGCTTACTCCTTATTTGTTGAAGGAGTTTCCTGAGCTTAGTGCAAATCAGTGCATAAATCTGAGCAAAAAGATGATGAAAGGACATAAATTTGACCTTTTCTTTCTTCATCTCAGCTTTATTGGCTGGATTATTCTTGCTGTTCTGTCGGCCGGAATCGGACTTTTTGGGCTTGTACCATATATAGAGGCGTCTGAAGCTGCATTTTATCAGGAGGTGAAGACCGAATACTTCAAGTCTTGAGCTGCGCCTTCAAGTCTTGGACGGTCCTGTACAGGAAATTTCACATCGGAGGCAACCTTGTCACAGCAGGTCGAACAGCTTGCTTCGTGAAAGTGCGCATGCGCCTATAGCCCCTCCACGCTTCCCGAGCTTGGAGAATTTTATTGTGGTGTCCTTGCTGACTATTTTCAGCGAATGCTTGTTTATTGCACTTTTAATAGGCAGCATGAGATATTCCTTTGCCACCGCAAGCCTGCCGCCTATGACCACCAGCTCAGGGTTGAATATGTTGATGAGACCTGCGATGGCCCGTCCCATCACAGAACCGATATTCTCGACCACCTCAATTGCCAGCACGTCTTCCTCCAGCACTGCATCCATGATGTCGTCAAGGCTGATGTCTTCTCCTCTTCCATATTTTCCGGACAGCAGTGAAGCCCTTCCTTCCTTAAGCTTTTCGAGGAATATCCTGTGGACCGCAGAGCCGGATGCACCTGTCTCAAGGCACCCTGTCTTTCCGCACTGGCATATCTGTTCGTTGTCCAGCAGCGGGAAATGCCCGATCTCTCCGGAGAATCCCGACTTTCCGGAATGCAGCTTCCCGTCGAGTATCATGCCCATGCCCAGTCCCCAGCTGACGTTCAGGAAGAGCATGTTCTTTTCATTGTTTCCTACTCCGCACAGATATTCCCCGTAGCACATTGCCCTTGAATCGTTTTCTATATGGACATTGTTGCCGAGGCATTCCTGAAGTGCTGTGGCCAGAGGCCTGTCTTCTCCGAGAAAGTAGGAGAAGCAGTAGCCTGTCTCGTGGTTGACACGGCCGCTGAAATTGATTCCGTAGCTCAGTATCTTTTCCTGTGGGATTCCGGACTTTGAGATATAGTCCTTTATCAGATCGCACAGGCTCCTGACTGATTTTTCCGAATTGTCAAGGATGAACGGGATGTCTTCCTGATAATCCAATGGCTGTCCCTTGAAGTCTGTGACGGCAAGGCTCACATGGTGCCTTCTCACGTCCGCCCCCACAAAATATCCTGCGTTGGGGTTAAGTCCGTAGATGCTCGGTTTCCGTCCTCCTGATGTCGCCTGCTTCCCCAGGTCTTCGAGAAAGCCCTCGTCCATAAGTTCTCCTACGAGCTTTGTTATGGTGGGTATGCTGGTGCATAGTTCCTTGCTCAGGTCAGAGAGGCTGTATGCCCCGTCAGTTATACATAGACGTATTATATTTCTTTTAAGAATGGAACTTCTGTTGTCCGCATTATTTAAAAATGATACAGCCATTGTGGGACTATTTTAGGAATTTGCCACGAATTTAGTCATTTTGCTGCAAATACGCAATCCGGATGCCTTTACTTTTTCCAGAAGGCCTCTATTTCTTCAAGACTCTTTCCTGTGGTCTCGGGTACGGCTTTCCACATTATCATTATATAAGGTATGCACATTACCGCGAAAAGCGCAAATGTACCGGCAGGCGTGAGGTTTGTGAGCAGCCATGGTGTCAGCTGTCCTATGAGATAGGTCCCGACCCACAATGACAGGCCTGCGACAGACATTGCACGTCCTCTGACATTGTTGGGATACATTTCCGAAAGCAGTACGAACACCACTGCGCTTATGGATATTGCACAGCAGAATACATACAGCAGGAAAAATGTGAGAAGAAAACCGTTTCCGAGTCCCCATGCTGTCCCGGAAAGGAAATAGAGGCTTATCATTATAAGTGAAACTATCATTCCTGACACTCCGTAGTATATCAGTTTCTTTCTCCCGACCCTGTCTATGATGAATACGGCTATGACTGTGGTAAGCATGTTCACAAGCCCGACCAGTACCTGCGAGAACATGGACCCGCTGCTTGAAAGCCCTGCCTTCGCGAAGATTTCCGGACCATAGTACAGCACGGCGTTCACTCCCATGAACTGCCCGAGCATGGCGATGGCGGAACCTATCATTACGGCCTTCAGTATGCCTGGGCTGAGCAGCTCCTTCCATTGCGACTTTGTCTCGGAGCCTATGGATGCGGCGGTGTCTGCAATCTGCCTGCGGACGGTCTCATTCACAGGGTAAATGTGTGAAAGTATGTTTTGGGCTTCTGCAGTTCTGCCTTTGACGATGAGCCACCTTGGACTCTCCGGAATAAAGAGTATTATAAACAGGAAAAGAAGCGCCGGTATGGTTTCAGAGCCAAGCATTCCTCTCCATATCTCATCTGAGAACATCCATTTCATACTATCGGAACTGTACGATGCGTTTTCCGCTCCTGAAGCTATTCCGAAATTCACAATATATGCAAGAAGGAAACCTGTTGTTACCGCAAGCTGGTACAGCGACACCATCATGCCCCGTTTTTCTGCAGGAGATACCTCTGAAATATAAATCGGAGAGACGATGGATATAATGCCGATGCCTATTCCTCCTATTATCCTGTATATTACCAATTGTATGAAATCACCGCACAGGGCGCACCCTATTGCGGAGACGCTGAAAAGTACGGAAGAGACCAGCATGGTGTATTTCCTGCCTATGCCGTCGCTCATGGTTCCGGCAACTGACACTCCGAGAATGGAGCCGACAAGTGCGCAGCCCACATACCAGCCTTGCTGCATGGTGTCAAGCCCGAACTGTGAGGTGACACTGCCTATCGTTCCGGAAATCACCGCTGTGTCGTAACCGAAAAGAATCCCTCCGATTGCCGCTACGGCGGAAAGGAACAGGACATATCCGAGATTGGTCTTGTTTTTCAATGTCTTGTCAATCATGTCTTTGAGTCTTGTTTTATATTGAAATGTTGTTTATATGGTATCGAAACCGGCTGCAAAAATAAAAATAATAATTGGGAAAAACTTGATTTATTAAATTATAATTGATAAAAGGTGTTAATAAATAAAAATACTTATTAATGTAGAGGTGATGGGCAAATATAATTTTAGCTATTCTGCCTTGCGTGGTGTGTATTTTTAAAATTTGCAAAAATTCTGATTAAGTTTTAAATAAATTATTTTAAATTTCCCTTGCACTATAAATGGTAAACGTTTATATTTGCACCGTCGTTTATAAAAATATTTAAAAATAATGGATTTTAAACAATTGGCACAGCAATACAAGGCGGAACTATTTGACCATGTTTTGCCTTTTTGGTTGCATCAATCTCAGGATAGCGAGTTCGGAGGATATTTCAGTTGTCTGAATCGTGACGGCAGCGTATATGATACCGATAAATTTATATGGCTGCAGGGGCGCGAGGTCTGGATGTTTGCGATGCTCTATAATAATGTCGAGAAAAACAGGGAGTGGCTGGATTGCGCAGTGCAGGGTGCGGAATTTCTTAAAAGATATGGCCATGACGGCAATTATGATTTCTATTTCTCCGTGACGCGTGACGGCAGGCCTATTATCCAGCCGTATAATATTTTCTCCAATACATTTGCCTGTATGGCATTTGCCCAGTTGGCGAAGGCTACCGGAAGTAGCGAGTATGCGGAAATAGCCAAGAAGATTCTCGACCGTATCCTGGCCAGAAAATCAGACCCTAAGGGAAGATGGGAAAAATCTTTTCCGGGAACAAGACCGCTCAAGGGATTTTCCCTGCCGATGATTCTGTGTAATATGGCATTGGAGATAGAGACTATAATTGACGACAAGTCTCTGCTTGACGGTACCATTGAAGAATGTCTCAAGGAAGTCCTTGATGTTTTCTACCAGGATGATCTCGGATGTATGCTGGAAAATGTATCCGCTTTGGACAACAGGCCGGTGGACTGTTTTGAAGGGCGTCTCATCAATCCGGGACATGACCTTGAGGCTCTATGGTTTCTGATGGACCTCGGTGTGCGTATGAAGGACAGGGCACTTATAGAAAAAAGTGTTGAAATATCCTTGAAGGTAATCGACAGGGGGTGGGACAAGGTCTATGGAGGAATATTCTATTTCCTGGACAGCAAAGGCTACCCTCAGCAGCAGCTTGAATGGGACCAGAAATTATGGTGGGTGCATCTGGAGTCAGCAATTGCCATGCTCAAAGGCTATCAGCTGACCGGGCGTAAGGAATGCCTTGAATGGTTTGAAAAATTGCACGATTATCTTTGGGCCAATTTCAAGGACCCTGAATATCCTGAATGGTATGGCTATCTGAACCGCCGTGGGGAAGTCCTGCTTCCTTTGAAAGGCGGGAAATGGAAAGGCTGCTTCCATGTGCCGAGAGGCCTTTACCAGATATGGAAGATGCTGGAGACCATGAAATGATTCTTGAACGGTATCTTATGAAAATCTTGGGAAACTTTATTGTCTTTTGTGCTCTGATTGTCATGGTGTCCTGCAGCCGTGCCGACCTTTATTGTGTTGTCTATAATTCATCGCAGGATGTATCGGCCGTAGAGTCAAATGACCTTTTGAGGCAATTGCGTTCGGAGAATTTCCGTATTCATTTGTTTGATACTGCCGATGAGGCATTTGCTGCAGCTCCGGAGCATTCGGGTGTGCTGCTTCTTGCCGGCGGCTATCCTTCTGAAGGAGTGGACGTTACCCAAAGGCAGATTGAGGCGGCGGAGCGGAAGTCATTGAAAGTGTTTGTGGAATATCCGCAACATTTCGGCAGCATTGCAGCATCAGGCAGAGATACTCTTGAGCTTGAAAGGATTGTTGTCTGCGATTCTATTTCGGAGTCTCTCCGTCCCATGGATCTGCTTTCATTCAACAGGTGTGTCTTAAACAGGTTTGAAGCGGAGGCTTTTGACGGCTCCTGCACCAATCTTCTCGTAGCGGCCAAGGTGGCAGGTTTTGATACGGCGGTATATGGTCTGGAGGACACTCCGGTAAAACCTTTGCTTATGCAATTTTGTGATGGGGGGGGGAATTTTATCATATCCACCACCCGTCTCAGCCAATATGCCCATGCCAGATATATACCTGATTCCAAGGTCAGGTCATTGTTTGAATATATAATAGGCTGGCTTGTTTCTGAAAAAGTCATATTCGATGACTGGCCGTCTCTGGTGCGGCCCGCCTATGGTGAAAAAGATATTCTGCCTTCCTCTGCCCGTAAGGAGAGCATAGCGAAAGGCATTGAATGGTATTATAACGGACACTTCATTGTTGACAAGTCCTGGAAGGAGGACTGGGCCGATTTGTATATTGGTGACGGGACAATGCCTGTGGGACCTGAGGTGCCCGGTGACTTTGCAGACGGGGACGGCAGTCTCGGCGTTCTGGAAGGGCACATGTCCACAATCATGGATGACGGTTCGCAGATGTACAGATATTGGATGCGTGCCGATGTCCAGGGGGAATCATCATACGCTTTTGCTTCTGCGGCCAGCCTGCTGGAGCGCTCCGACTATGCTGACGTAGCATCAAATCTCCTTGAATACGCATTCCGTGAATACCGTGACGATGTGAGAAATGATCCGTCGTCGCCGTCCTACGGGCTTGTCGGGTGGGCAATAACACATAAGGGCAATTATTATGGGGATGACAATGCCAGATTCATTTTAGGGGCATTGGGGGCATCCTCTTTTCTTGATACCCACGAATTCGATAAGGAAATCATAGAGTCTATAGTGGGGAATTTCAGGACATCCGGCAAAAACGGTTTCAGGGGATGTACCCTGTATGAGCCTGAGCTGCAGAGCCGTGGGTGGCGGTCTTTCTATAATGGGACCCTTGTCAACCCGCATCCGCATTTCGAGGCCTGGCTATGGGCATGTTATCTCTGGCTGTACAGGCAGACCGGCTGGGAGCCACTTCTCGAAAGGACTAAAAACGGCATCCGCGCAACGATGGAGTCATATCCTTCTGGCTGGCTCTGGACAAACGGAATTCAGCAGGAGCGTGCCCGTATGATATTGCCTTTGGCATGGCTGTATAGGGTGGAGCCCTCTGCAGAGCATGGGCAATGGCTTGACTATATGGTAAATGAGGTCCTTGGAAATCAGGTCTCCTGCGGAGGAATCATGGAAGAGCTGGGTGACCCGGGCAAGAGCTCTTTCGGAAGGACACCTTCTAATGAAAAATACGGAGAGAGCGAGGCTCCTTTGATTTTTGATAATGGGGATCCGGTCGCAGATATGCTGTACACTACGAATTTCGCATTTGTTGGATTGTGTGAGGCTGCAGCGGCTACAGGAAAGCCGGAGTATACGGAAGCCCTTGAAAAAATGAATGATTTTCTCATAAGGATTCAGGTCCGTAGTGATGAATTCAAAAGTGTCGACGGGGCATGGTTCAGAGCCTTTGATTATGATATCTGGGACTATTGGGCTTCAAACGCTGATGCCGGCTGGGGGGCATGGAGCACTCTGACCGGATGGATACAGAGCTGGATTGTCGGGACTCAGGTGCTGATCGAGGAAAACACTTCTTTATGGGAACTTACGGCAGAAAATGATATGTCCGAAACGGCAGGACAGGTCATTTCGGATATGATGCAGGAGTATAGATAAAACTAATTATAAAACCAATAACTAAATGAAACGAATTGTAAATGCAGCAGTCATCATCATGACAATGCTTGCCTTGTGGGCATCTGCCATTTCCGCAAGAGGGGCTGCAGAAAACGGCTATTTATCTCAGGGACCGATAACTGTCAGAGGTAAAGTGGTTGATGAAAACAACGAGCCTTTTGTAGGTGTTGCCATTCTGGCAAAAATGGCAACCAATGGTGTGATTACCGGTGTGGACGGTACATTTGAAATCAATGTTCTTCAGAACGATGAACTGGAGTTCACTTTCCTGGGCTATGAGACCCAGATTGTCAAAGTTGACGGCAGGGTTCTGTACTCGGTGACAATGCTTCCCCAGACATCCGAACTGGATCAGGTGACTGTGGTCGCCTATGGCAAGCAGAGGAAAGAAAGTGTGATCGGAGCCATTTCAAGTATAAATGTAGATAAGATCAGCCATTCTGTAAATAAATTGAGTAATGTGCTTGCAGGCCAGATGGCAGGTATTGTTGCCGTACAGAGAAGTGGTGAACCAGGCTCCGGCTCGGATTTCTGGATACGAGGTGTAAGTACGTTCGGTGCCAACAACAAGCCGCTTGTACTTGTTGACGGTATCGAAAGGGACCTTAACCTTGTGGATCCGGATGATGTGGAGACTTTCTCTATTCTCAAGGATGCCACGGCAACTGCAATCTATGGAGTCCGCGGAGCCAACGGTGTTGTCCTTATTACAACAAGGAAGGGTAAGGAATCGTCAAAGCCAGTGGTTAACGCACGTGTAGAAGCATCTCTTCTCCAGCCTACAAAGATGCCGGAAATGGCAAACGCGGAAGAGTTTATCAACATGTACAATTATGCCTATATGGATAATCGCGGCGGTGTCTTCTATGACGATGCGGCAAAGGCCAAGTATCTTGACGGTTCTGATCCGGATTTATATCCGAACATAGACTGGATGGATGAAATCTACAAAAAAGCCACATCCAGCTATAGGGCAAATGTGAATATTACAGGCGGAACCAAGACGGTACAGTATTATGTTGCCGGCTCTTATTATAGGGAAAACGGTATCTTCAGTCCTGATAAAGGTCTTGGATACAACCCTTCCAACAACTGGTCCCGCTTCAATTTCAGGTCAAATCTTGACATCAAGCTCTTCCCTCATACCACATTGAATATCAACATGTCCAATCAGTATGATACCAAGAGGCAGCCGAACAACAATTCTGATCTTTGGATATATGCGTTCAAGACAATACCGATTGCTATTCCACGCAGGTATTCCGATGGTACGATTGCACGTCCTACAATCGGAGAAAATCCTTATAACCTGTTGAACCTTAATGGATATAATGAAATCTTTACAAACAATGCACAGTCTCTTGTCGGATTGACGCAGGATTTCGAGCCTTGGGTGAAAGGTCTGAAATTCAATATAAAATTCTCTTGGGACGCATTGAACTATGCCCATCTCAACCGCTCGAAGAGCCCTTCAACATACTATGCATCCGGGCGTGACGAGTTCGGGAATCTTAAGTTTACCAAAAACAATGACGGAAATGACTATCTGACACTTTATCGTGACAACAGCGGCAGCAGGACGACCTATCTTGAGACATCGCTCTCCTATGAAAGGAACTTCCTTGAATCCCATAGGGTCGGAGCCCTTTTCCTCTATAATATGAAAGAGAGGGTTGACAATTTCCCTGGCTCATATATAGAAGCTCTGCCATATAGGAATCTTGGTATTGCAGGAAGATTGACCTATTCATATAAGGACAGGTATTTCATTGAGGGTAACTTCGGTTATAACGGTTCGGAGAATTTTGCACCGGACAAGAGATTCGGATTCTTCCCTTCTGTCGCGCTGGGTTATCTGATAAGCAATGAAAAATTCTGGCAACCTATTTCTGATGTTGTCAGTGTCCTGAAGTTCAAAGGTTCATACGGTCTCATAGGAAATGACCAGATCGGCGGAAACAGGCGTTTCGCATTCAACTCGGAGATAGCAAATACCGGCAGCTACACATTTGGTGAGCAGGGGCAGACCACCTTGGGAGGCCTGGCTACCGGGTATCCCGGTTCTTCCAATGTCTCTTGGGAAGAGGCAAAGAAAATGAATGTCGGAATTGAGCTGGAGCTGTTCTATTCGTTGAAACTTGATATAGACTTCTTCCATGAAGACAGATCCGGCATCTTCATCGAAAGGGCTTCTGTGCCTTCGGTTGTGGGTGTGAATGTCAGCCCTTATATGAACCTCGGCAAGATGCAGAACCGTGGAGTTGATGCATCGCTTCAATACAACAAAAGATTCAGGAACGGTGTAGCAGTTTCAGCCAGGGCCAATTTCACTTTCAACAGGAACAAGAAACTCTATGATGACGAGCCTCATCCGCTTTCTCCGTATAAGGATGTCATAGGAAAGCCTTGGGGACAGCAGTTCGGATATATAGCTCTCGGCTATTTCCAGTCGGAAGAAGAACTGGCAAACAGCCCTCATCAGATAGACAATCCGAGGGTGGGTGACCTCAAATACAAGGATATCAATGGTGACGGTGTAGTCAATACGGAAGACTATGTGGCAATCGGCCGCACTGATATACCGGAAATAAACTATGGCTTCGGAGCGAATGTAAGCTATAAGGGATTTGACCTGTCCTTCTTTTTCCAGGGAGTAGGGAATGTGACCGGATTTATTGTCGGCCCTACAATCAACATGTCAGATTCAAACCAGCTGTTCTCCAATGTCCATAGGGATGTGGCGCTGAACTATTGGACTCCTGACAGGCCGGATGCAAAATATCCGAGACTTTCTATCAATGGAAGCCAGAATAATATATCTCCTTCCACATATAACCAGATAGACAAGAGTTTCATTAGGCTGAAGAGTGCGGAAATAGGATATACCTTACCTAAAAAGGTAAGCAAGAAGATAGGCTCCTCAATGACCCGTTTCTATATTTCCGGAAACAATCTGCTGACTTTTGCAAAATTCAAACTGTGGGATCCGGAAATCGCAAGCTCGGAAGGAGCGCAATATCCTAATATGCGTGTTATCAATTTTGGCGTAAACTTTAATTTTTGATGAAATATATGAAAATGCTTAAAATATTTGCTTTGGCGATATTGTCGCTGACAGCGGTTTCGTCGTGCAGCTATCTGGAACACAATTTCAATGACCAGATGGATATCAATGAGGTTTTCAGTAAGCGGCCCACGACCGAGCAGTTTCTTGCAGGTGTCTACTCCGTAATTCCTGACGGATTATGGGTATGGACCGGCTCATTTATTCCGTGTGCGGATGATGCATATTTTTCTTGGGAAAAGATGGATTATGAACTTGTCCGCAGCGGAAGCTATAATGAATCGACTGTCGGTATGGCAGGCAACTGGACTCCTCAGTTCAATCCTTGGTCAAAGTATTATGTCGCCATCAACCAGGCGTCCGTGTTTATTTCCAATGTTGACAGATGTCTCGAGTTGACTGAAAAGGAAAGGGCTGAAATGAAGGCTGAGGCGAGGGCCTTGAGGGCGTACTATTATTTCCTGCTTTTCCAGCAGTATGGTCCGGTATTTATCTGGGGGGACAGAGAGCCTGATCTGGGTATAATCGGTGATGACATCGACAGGAATACAGTAGATGAATGTGTGGATTTTATGGCCAGTCAGCTCGAAATTGCGGCAAATGACCTCCCGGTAAAGGTTGCGGACCCTACAACATGGCAGGGACGTATAACCAAGGGAGCTGCCCTTGGCCTCAGGTCCAGGATTCTCCTGTTTGCTGCACGTCCTCTTCTTAATGGTGGCGGAGAGTCCCGCTATGGGGCAGGGCTTGTCAATAAATACGGGAAATCCATCTTCCCGGAGGAGGAAGACCCGAATAAATGGACAAGAGCGGCAGAGGCTGCAAAAAATGTCATTGACCTTGGTGTATATGACCTTCATAAGACTTCAAAGGCAATCAGCGATCCGGTAGAGAAAGGTATGAATTCATATCGGGAAGTCTTTATCGAGAAGTGGAATGAGGAACTTATTTTCGCAAGATATTATGCAGATGCGGAGAACTGGAATCAGCGCGTTGTCCCTCCGAGGGTGTTTGGAGTAGGTATCGGTGGCTATTCATGTACTATGAAACTGGTGGACGCCTATCCTATGGCCAATGGAATGTACCCGATAAAGGGCTATACTAACAATGGTGCCACACCTGTCGTTGACAGCAGGTCCGGCTATGAGGAGGATGGATTTACAGACAACTGGTTCCATCCTACCCACAAGGATAAGGGAATCAAGGTGCACAATAGCATGAAAGGAAGGGATGGAAGGTTCTATGCATCTATTTTCTTTAACGGAATGTACTGGATACATGCGGACGCTACAGGTGATGAGTACAAGCCGGTCACTTTCTTTGACGGAGGTACTTCCTCGTATGCCCATGCAAGTGGAGACTTCGTGAAAACGGGATTTCTGTTTACCAAATTTACCGATCCGTCAATTGATACCAGAAAAAATGTCTGGGGCTCGCTTACATGGTCTTATATACGGCTTGCGGAAATTTATCTCAACTATGCCGAAGCATGTAATGAAAAGCCGGAAAGAGATGCGGCCGAAGCTCTGAAATATCTCAATAAGATCAGGGAGCGTGCGGGAATCTCCGCAAAGCTTGAGGAGTGCTATCCTGAGGTTGTGAACAGCAGGGAAGAGCTCCGCAAATGGATCCGCCAGGAAAGGATGGTTGAGCTTGCGTATGAGGGATTGCGCTATTACGACCTCCGTACATGGATGATTGCCGACAAAGAGGCGAACGGACCATGCTACGGTCTTGATCTGACGGCGAAGGATTATGAGTCATCCTGGACACGTACATCGAAGATATGTCAGCCGCTGGTATTCCAGGACAAGCATTATTTCTTCCCGATAGGAAAAAAACAATTGGAGGAGATGAACAATTTTACACAGAATCAGGGGTGGTAAACAATGGATATGGTTATGAAAAAAATTATAGGAATACTTTCAATATTTGTAGCGGGTGTGCTGATGGCTGTCTCCTGTGAAGACAACAGGCTTGACGGGATGTGCGATGACCAGGTGTATTTCGTAAACGGTGGTACGGAGCGGATTGTGAATGTAAGTGTAAGGGATTACGCTGATGTGGCTTTCACAGTCTACAAATCAGGCATCGGACAGGTTGCTGCCTCAGTGGATGTTGTTGTGGATGAGGAACTTCTTGCAAGGCTTAATGCTGAAAACGGCACGGACTACAAGCTTCTTGATGAAAATTGCTATACGATAGAGAAGTCGCATTTTGAGTTTGCAGCAGAAGATGTGTCTTTTTTAAGTAATATTGAATTTGACGGACAGGCCATCAATGTCTTCCAGGGATTGGCAAAGAAAGAGCATGCTCTGCCGCTTTCTCTGCGCTCTACAGGAAAAGTCAGTGAAAAATTGGGATATCTTCTTCTGGTACCTGTATTAGAGAAGTAGACTTATGCGCTTCAGTGATGTTGTAGCCGGCGTATTGTCGGTGCTCCTCCTTGCCGCGGGATGCGGCAAGGGGCCGTCACCGGCGAATGGCATTCAGTCAGCTCCGGAAGATATGATATTGGATATCAAGTTCCCTGGAGCATCCAAACCATCCCATGTCGAGATTGACAATGAGAGACGTAAGGTGGTATTGGATTTTGAGAAAGGGATAGTTCCGGACAATGTGGAGTTCCTGTTCATATTGGATGAAGGGGTCACGATGAAAGAGCCTGCCGATGTCCGCTGTATCCTGGATCTTACCGTGACTAACTCATTTACCGTCTCTTTTGACGGGAAGGATTACCGTTACCTGCTTATTGCAAATTACAAAGGCTCCGCCCAGGGTGATGTGATGAAGGACGGACCTGTCTCGGACATGGCACTGATGTATTATGGAGGTCCTCACCGCATCGGAAAGAGCGACTGGACATCCGCACAGTTGAGGTCCAATGTCGTTTATGAGGACAGGGACGGCAACGGGCACTGGCTGTTTGACTCATTCCTTTTCCTGGAGACGTCCAATGGAGGCGGTCATTATTTCGACAGCGGTTTTGTAGGTTCTTCAAATCCGGATGATATAGGAGCCAATAAGAATGACTGGCAGAATATATTGGACAAGTATTTTGCTGCAGACAGCCCGATAGTCCGCCTTGACCGGGAGATCGGGGAGGCCATACAGAGAGTATCGGTGCCTGTCTACAAGAGGAAACTGATAGTCTTCATCCCTGTCGCATTCCATGGGCAGAAGAACTGGGGTGCCTTGTCCGGGAAGAATCTGGACTTCGGCCAGGATAAGGACAGGATCTCGGCAAGCAAATGGTATGTGGATGAGGTAATCAGGCGTTTCAGTTCCCTCAATCTCAGTTATCTTTCCCTTGACGGGATTTATTTTGTCGGGGAACAGCTTACGGGCAACAGAAGCTATATACCGGCAGTGTCTGACTATGTCAAAAGCAAGAATCTCAAGTTCTACTGGATTCCGTACTGGGGAGCAGACGGAATGGGGGAGTGGAAGTCCATGAAGTTTGATACAGCTTTCCTCCAGCCGAATTATGCATTCCCGGCACAGAAACCGGATTATGCATCTCATTTTAAGTCCGTAATGGATTTTGCCTTGTCAAAAGACATGGATCTGGAGATGGAATTCGATGAATATGCGCTTTATGACAATCGGTTTGGTGAATACAGGGCGGACCGTGTACGCGACTATCTCAGGGCCTTCAGGGTATATAATGTCATAGGTAGGAACAAGATAGCATACTATCAGAGCGACTGTATGATACATGCCTTGAAGACATCGGGGCACAGTCAGGACAAAGACCTGTATCACGAGATATGCTCGATGATTGTTGAAAGACAGCAGAAACGTGGTGAAAAATAATATTAATCCATTCGGTTATGAAAAGACAAAATAAAATAATATCAGCTGCATTAATCATTTCCTCATTGCTTGCATCATGCGTATCTCCGGAACGTAAGCCTGGGGACAGTCCGTTGACTGAGGAAGGCAATATCGGAGATATGGTCCTCATGTATTATGGAGGAGCACACAGAAAGACCGTGTGGGATTATGACCAGTGCATGAGCAATGTGGCATACAGGGACAGTGAAGGTGATCTGCACTGGATGTTTGACGGCTTTCTTTTCCTGGAGTTCAAGGATGGCAAGGGAAGGAGCTATGCTTCCTATTACGAACCTCTTGCCTGCAGGAAAGTGGAATGGGAAGAGCTTGCCGGCTGCTATTTCGTGGAAGGGCGTGCATGCCGTGCTCTCGAAGAATGTATCGAAGATGTCAAATCCGAGATAGGTGCACCGAAGCACAAGCGCAAGGTGGTTGTTACTTTGCCCGAGCCTGTTCCGGGACAGACTGACTGGGGGCAGCTTGACGGCAGGAACCTGGATTTCAACAATGATGCGGACAGGGTGGAAGCATGTAAATGGTATATCGACCTGGTAATCAAGAACTTTAAAGAAAATGACTTCAAGAATCTTGAATTGGACGGTTTCTATTGGATTGCTGAAGAAGCTACCAACAGCAGGACGATTCTGCATCAGGTAGGAGATTATATGAGGTCTTTGGGCTACAGATTCTATTGGATACCTTATTGGGGTTCCGACGGATATGGTGAATGGAAGGAACTGAAGTTTGATGTTGCCTATCAGCAGCCCAACTATTTCTTCTATGAGCAGAAGCCTGATTCTGTACATCTCATGAAAGTGTGTGAATTCGCCAAGGAAAAGGGAATGTTCCTGGAAGTTGAATTTGATGAAAGGGCATTGAAGAAGAGTTCTGACTACCGTGCGGACCGTCTTCACGAATATATGGAGGCTTATCAGAAATATGGAGCCATAGACAGCCTTCCTCTTGCCTATTATATCGGAGATTGTATGGTCCATGACCTTAAAGTTTCTGAATATAAGGAAGATAATGACCTTTATGACTGGTTCTCGGATATTGTGGTCAGACGTCAGAAAATAAGAGGAGAAAGATAATGCAATAAAATATCAATACTATTTAATTAATCACTAAAAACAATTGATTATGAAACATTTGAATTTTAGAAACATCCTTTTTGCCCTTGCAGGTACAATCGGATTGTTTGTTTCCTGTACCAAGGAGCCTGCGTCCGGCGGGAAAAATGACACAGATAATCCTGAACTTTCAGTGTCTGCAAGTGAACTTCAGTTCTCTGCATTCGGGGAAGAAAAGATATTTACAGTAACTGCTAACATGAGCGGCTTTACAGCTGAAGTTACAGCTGGTGATGAGGAATGGTGCCATGTCTCAATTGACGGAAATACGGTCAAGGTAGCCGCTGATAAGAATGAACTTCAGGAAATGCGCTCCACTACGGTGACAGTTATGCTGAAGACTGTAAAGAAAAGGGTACGTGTCGAGCAGGAGGCTGCACCGTCTCAGGAAAATATGCCTAAGGTATTTGAACCTATGGCTTTTGACCAGTTCATTGACTCAAGGGTGTATAAAGTGATGGCAGAAGATGTACAGGTGGCCGAGATGTGCCGTGAGTACCTTTGTGCAGATGGTGTTGACAACCAGGCGATAGTTGTCTATCCGGTTGTTGACGGAAAAGCCGTGCATACCAAAGGTATTGTGCTCTGCTTGCTGAATCAGGTCATGGACGGCCAGAAATATTCGGAAAGCTATACCGTGGCAGAGGGTAAAGTCCATGGAGGAACAGTTGCATTTGAGAATGATGCGCTGACTTCATATACGGCAGGAATCCAGGCCGCGGATGATATCAGATTCATTTGTCTGGACGAGAAAGGAGAACTCAAGCTTGTCTCTGAAAAGAAACCGGAAATGGTAGAGGCGACTGCTGTGGCCAAAACAGTGAAAGATGCATCTGGCAATGTCTACGGCCTTGTAAAGATTGCTTCCCGCTATTGGCTTACAAGTGACTTGATTACTACTAAAGCTGCAGACGGTACGGACATCCCTCTTGAGACTGCTTTTGGTAATGGAGAAACTTGGGACAACACCACCAGGTCATATATCCCGTCAAAATTTGAGGGCAAAGGTAATCTTTATTCCTGTGCAGCCGGTGGATGGGCTTCCGGTGCATTCACGGACAGGATTTCTCCTGAAGGCTTTACAGTGCCGTCATCTGCCGTAATTGAAGCCATGAATGCCTATCTTGGCAAGACTGGTGACGGTGCGGATGAAGCTCAGAAAGCAGCAGGTAAAATCCGTGGTATCGGAGAGGCCGGAAACTGGCTGGACGTCTGGGAGGAACCTTGGAAGACAACAGGCTCAAGCAATATCTCGGGACTCGGGCTTGCTGCACTCGGATACCGTTTCTTCCATAAGCTTGCATCTGACGGAGATGCTGCATACGAAGGTACGCTTAGCGACACTTTCTATATGACTTCTGATGCGATGGAAAACGGACTGAAAGCCTGGCATGTCAGCGCCGGGTCTGTCAATTTTATGTGGGATGCCTGGGGTGGACCGGCTGTCGGTTCCATGTCGTTTGCCGTACGGTGTGTAAGTCTGTAAACTGATGATTTAAGTATGATTTCTCCAATTGTCGTTCCAACGGAATTGGAGAAATCTGTTAATTGATGAATATGAAATATAGTATAATTGTTTTTATATCATTATTGTTTTCGGTTGGTGCGGCAGCGTGTTCCCCGGTTAGGGGTGAAGGAATACAGCCGGATCGGGACATTAAAATGCCTGACGACGGCCTGATGATACCGCGGCCTATGGAGGCAAGACGCCTTGAAGGATATGTGGATATATCCCAGCCGCTTTGTCTCAAGATAGATGCGCAGGATGATGTGGCGGAATCCCTTACGAAGTACCTTCGTACTTCTTCATTGTCAATAGTAGGTCCGGCATTGTCCGATATGCCTCTGCTTCTGACAGTATCTGAAGATGAGAAACTTCCTTCTTCCGAGGAAGGCTATCATCTCGTGATAAGCAATGACGGCATTTCGATAGAGGCAAGGGGGCGCGCCGGCCTGTTTTACGGTATTCAGACAATACTCCAGCTGAAGAATATGTACGGAGCGTCAATCCCTGCCTGGGAGATTACCGACTGGCCCCGCTTCGGATACAGGGGAATGCACTTTGACCCTGTACGTCACTTCTTTTCCAAGGATTTCTTAAAGAAGCAAATCCGTATGATGGCATCCTTGAAAATGAACAGGCTGCATCTGCATCTTACCGATAATGAGGGCTGGAGACTTCAGATATCAAAATACCCGCGATTGACCCAGTACGGTGCATGGAGACTGGGGGACATTTGGGATGATTGGAACAAAACAGGACGCCGGTTTGTAAATCAGGGGACAGCAGGAGCATACGGAGGTTACTTTTCCATTGAGGACATG
This sequence comes from uncultured Bacteroidales bacterium, assembly GCA_947177525.1. GTDB lineage: Bacteria > Bacteroidota > Bacteroidia > Bacteroidales > UBA932 > Cryptobacteroides. The sequence continues at coordinate 28,041 of CAMWUW010000001.1, forward strand.
AAAGAAATAGTAGCCTATGCGAAGGAACGCAATATCACTGTCATACCGGAAATCGAGATGCCCGGACATGCCTTTGCCATGACTGCTTCATATCCTGAACTGGCCTGCGTCTCCAATGAATTTTCTCCGGTAGGAGAGATTTGCATAGGCAAGGACAGCACTATAGAATTCCTTAAGGATGTCCTTACCGAGGTAATGGAAATATTCCCTTCCGAATACATCCATTTGGGAGGAGACGAATATTCTATAGACTATTGGGCAAAATGTCCTGATTGCCGGAGGAAGATGGCGGAAATGGGATTCACTGATGCACACCAGCTTCACGGATACCTTTTCCGTACTATGGAAGAGTTTCTTGCCGGTCACGGACGCCGTCTGATAGGCTGGGACGAGATGCTTACAGGAGGTATAGCTCCTGATGCCACCCTGATGTCATGGCAGGATGAAAAGGCCGGACAGGCTGCTGCTCTTGCCGGACATGATGTGATTATGACTCCTGGTGAGTATTGCTATTTTGACGGATGCCAGGATTCTCCGGAGAAAGAGTTCCGGACTCCTGATTCTCCTCCGGCATTGTGGAATTTTCTTACGCTTCAGCGTGTCTATTCATACGACCCGGCTCCTCTTTCTATGCAAGGACGGGAAAGGGTACTTGGAGTGCAGGCGTGCTCATGGTCTGAATGGATGCCAAACGAAAAGCGTGTGGAGTATATGATATATCCGCGTATGTTCGCTCTTGCAGAGGTGGCATGGAGTAACCTTAATGAGCACAGGGATTATACCGAATTCCGCCGGAGAGCACTTCGTTTATGCGACTGGGCAAGAAATGAAGGATACAATACATTTGACCTGGCTAATGAAATAGGTGAACGTCCCTCTTCCCTTAAGGCTACTGAACATCTCGGTTACGGGTGTGAGGTCAAGTACAATAAGCCATGGCTGCCTGATTTCCCTTGCGACGGCGTCAAGTCCATGACAGACGGCATCCACGGAAAGTGGACCTACCGTGTGAATTGGCAGGGTTTCAAGGAAATGGACGTTGTCATAGATTTGGGTGAATCCAAGACCGTCAAGGAAGTTCGTGCGGACTTCATGCAGTATGCTGACGACAGAGTTGTTCTTCCGGGAAAGATTGTGATAAGCTGTTCCGAAGACGGGAAAAACTATACGGAACTGCTGTCTTTGGATAATCCATACGATGTCTACAAGTACCTTTATAGGACGTACGGGTGGAAAGGTGCAGAACGTAAGGTCAGGTATGTCAGGCTTCAGGCATCACCTGCACTGGAAGGTGGATCCGTATTTTGTGATGAAGTGGAAATCTGGTAGAAATACCGGATTTCCTTTAAATGAAAATCAGTCTTGTTTATGAAAAGAAACCTCTTTTTATTTTTGTGTCTGATGACCGTCCTATCTTGCGGAAAGCAGACAATTGCGGATTATGATGTCATTCCGCGCATACAGCAGATTACAACCGTTGACGACGGGACATTCATTCTTGACAGGTCCGTAAAGCTGATATATGTAGGTCAGTCGTGCCGGCCGGTTCTTGATATGTTCGCTGACGGTCTGGAACATTTTACCGGTATAAGGGTTTCCGTACAGCCTGGAACGCTTGCGGACGCGTCAGGCAATATGTTTTTCAGTCTCGGTATGGAGGACGAAAGGGAAGAGGTTTACAGCATTAAAGTCGCTCCTGAAGGCGTTATGGTGCAGGCGGTGACCGAAGAGGGGCTTTACAGGGCAACACAGACTCTTCTGAAATCGGCAGGTATGGAAAAGGCCTCTTCGGTTGTATTTCCTGCGGCCGAGATACTTGACTGGCCGCGTTTTGGATATAGGGGGCTGATGCTTGATGTATGCCGTCATTTCTCCGATGTGGATATGGTGAAACGTACCATTGATATGCTGGCTCTTCACAATCTCAATGTCTTCCACTGGCATCTGACGGATGACCAGGGATGGAGGATTGAAATCAAGAGCCATCCCGAACTTACGGAAACAGGAGCCTGGAGAGACGATACTGTCGTGGGACGTTATCTGGGAGGTACGGACTATCCTACGGACGGGAAACGTCATGGAGGCTTCTATACTCAGGAACAGATAAAGGAAGTCGTGGAGTATGCAAAGGAAAGGTTCATCAAGATAATTCCTGAAGTCGATTTGCCTGGGCATACTTCAGCCGTGCTTGCTGCATATCCGCATCTCGGCTGTCTGGAAAAGGAGTATAAGGTGGCCAACAGGTGGGGTGTCCTCAAGGATGTCATCTGTGCAGGCAATCCTGCTTCCCTTCAGCTGTTCAAGGATGTCATGGACGAGGTCTGCGGACTTTTCCCGGGAGAGTTCATACATCTTGGAGGCGATGAGTGTGTAAAGGAAAGATGGCAGTCATGTCCCAAGTGCCAGGAAAAAATAAAGGAGTTGGGCCTATCGGACGGTGAGGGATATTCAAAGGAAGATTATCTGCAGAGCTGGTTCATGGGAGAGATTGCCTCCTATGTACAGGCCAAGGGAAAACGGGTGATAGGATGGGATGAAATCCTTGAAGGCGTGCCTATGCAGAATTCGGTGATCATGTCATGGCGAGGTACTGAAGGCGGCATTGCCGCGGCAAAGATGGGACATGATGTAGTCATGACCCCGACATCCTATATGTATTTCGACCAGAGCCAGACCCTTGATAGCCATCTTGAAGAGATACCGGTCGGCGGATATATAAATGTCATGAAGGTCTACTCATACGAGCCTGTTCCGCAGTCGCTTTCGGCGGAAGAGCAGAAGCATATCCTCGGATGCCAGGCAAATGTGTGGCGTGAATATATACCGGACGAAAGGATATGCCAGTATCAGATTCTGCCAAGGCTTGCCGCGCTGTCGGAAGTCCAGTGGACTATGCCTGAGCGGAAAGATTATGATGATTTTCTTGGCAGATTGCCTGAAATGCTGTCTGTATATGAAAAGTCAGGCTATAATTATGCAAGACACATATTCGATGTTGCATGCAGCTATGCAGTGGATGTACAGGACGGTTGTATAGAGGTATCGTTGTCAACGTTGGGCAATGACCCTATTTACTATACACTGGACGGGACCTCTCCCCAGTCTCCGGATGCTGTACTCTATGACGGGACACCGATAAGGATTGCGGGACCTGCAGAACTTAAGGTCTCAGTGTTCAGGAACGGCAGCTATTCAGAGGAAAGCATTGTCTTAAAGACAGATTGCAATAAGGCTACTTTTAAGCCTGTGCATATTTCCACTCCTTTGAATATAATGCAGGCACATCTTCAGCATGAAATACTCACGGACGGCGTTACCGGCTCTCTCCGTTGCGATGACTACCGTTGGATGAGCTGCACCGGTACCATGTCTTTAGTTTTGGACCTGGGAAAAAAGGAAACATTCCGTAAGGTGGGATGGACAGCTTTGAATTCCCAGGCGGAGAATATAATTGTCCCTGCACATATCCGGATTCTGGTTTCTGATGACGGGGACAATTACAGGACGGTAGCCGATGTGGAGAGAAATCATGTCTATCCGGGGCAGCAGTCGATAGAATATGACAGTGAAGATGTCGGAATGCAGTCTGCACGTTATGTAAAGATGATTTTCAATTCATATGCGTATGCAGACCGTACGGTGCCTTCCTGGGTGTTCCTTAGTGAACTGACTGTAGCATAATTAAAATTCAGAGCAGATTATATGTCATATTACGCAAAACTCTTATTGATACCCATATTGTCAGTGCTTGCATGCAGTTGTGTCCCGGACAATTCTCCTGCAGTGATGAAAGAACTGACGGAAAGGCTTTTCCCTGAACATGCAGATGAGTTCAGGTTCGGATTCATTGAAGGAGTGCCGGCTGACAGCATGGATGTCTTCTCGATAGAGTCATATAGGGGCAAGGTCCTGATTAAAGGAAATTCAACCAATTCCATGGCTGTGGGCCTTAACCATTATCTGAAGAATTATTGCAATACAAGGGTCTCCTGGTATGCTTCTGACAAGGTCTGCATGCCAGCCGTTATGCCTCTCCCGAAAGAGAAAGTGGTATTGCATTCCAGATGCAAGAACCGTTTTTTTCTGAATTATTGCACTTTCGGCTATACTATGCCGTTCTGGAAATGGTCTGATTGGGAGAGACTTATCGACTGGATGGCGTTGAATGGAGTGACCATGCCGCTGGCGATTACCGGCCAGGAATCTGTCTGGTACAATGTCTGGCGTGAAATGGGATTGTCGGATAAAGAAATACGTTCTTATTTCACCGGTCCGGCACATCTTCCTTGGCATAGGATGTCAAATGTGGACTATTGGCAGAGTCCCTTGCCGGAGTCTTGGCTTGAGGACCAGGAAATCCTTCAGAAAAAGATATTGGAAAGGGAGAGGGCTTTTGCCATGAAGCCTGTACTTCCTGCCTTTGCCGGTCATGTGCCGGCTGAATTGAAAAATGTCAGGCCGGACGCAAAAATCTATACGATGAGTCAGTGGGGCGGTTATGACGATAAGTACAGAAGCCATTTCATTGATCCGGAAGATCCTCTCTATGCTGAAATCCAGAGACGCTTTATTGAAGAGCAGACACGTATTTACGGTACAGACCATATTTATGGAATAGACCCGTTCAATGAGGTGGATTCTCCTGACTGGAACGAAGAGTTCCTGTCCAATGTATCAAAGAAGATTTATGGCTCGATAAAAGATGTGGATGATGAGGCTGTATGGCTTCAGATGACATGGATGTTCTATCACGCAGCAGAAAAATGGACACCTTCAAGAATCCGGTCTTTCCTTGATGCCGTACCTGACAACAGGCTGGTTCTTCTTGATTACTACTGTGATTTTGAGGAAATCTGGAGACGGACTGAAAGCTATTACGGAAAACCTTATCTCTGGTGCTATCTGGGCAATTTCGGTGGAAATACCATGCTTGCAGGAGACATTGACGATGTGGACACCAAGATTACAAGGCTTTTTGAAGAAGGCGGTGACAATGTCTATGGTCTTGGAGTTACTTTGGAGGCTCTTGATGTCAATCCTATGATGTATGAATATGTCTTTGACAGGGCGTGGACAATGGATATGACGACATGCGGGTGGATGGAAAACTGGGCACGCTGCCGGGGCGGCGATGAAAGCCCGGCTGTCATTGAAGCATGGAAAAGGCTTCATAAAGAAATATACACCAGGCCGGCACTTTGCGGGCAGGCAGTGCTGATTAATGCAAGGCCTCAATTGGAGGGAGTCCAGGGATGGAATACGCATCCGGAGATACATTACGACAATGCGGCCTTATGGGAAATCTGGAAACTTCTGCTTTCTGCCGGAGACATGGACAATGATTTGTACAGATATGATGTTGTAAATATCGGGCGGCAGGTTCTCGGAAATCTGTTTTCCGGCTTGCGTGACCGTTTTACTGAGTGTTACCTGGCTGGAGATATTGAAAATGCGGAAAAGACGGCTGCAATGATGGATGAGCTGATTCTGGACACCGACAGGCTTCTTGCATGTTCGGTTGAACTCAATATCGGCAAATGGATCAGGGATGCCAGGGATTTCGGCCGGACTGATGAAGAGAAAAGATATTATGAGGAAAATGCGAGATGTATAGTTACTGTATGGGGACAGAAGGGGACACAGCTCAATGACTATGCAAACAGAGGATGGGCCGGACTGACCGGAAGTTTTTATCGCAATCGCTGGAACCGGTTTACATCGGCGGTCATAAGTGCAATGAAGAATGGTGAACGCTTCTCGCAGGAAGAATTCCAGAAAGATATAATTGAATTTGAATATCAGTGGACTCTGCAACAGGAGGAGTTCCCTGTCACGTCTGGAGAAAATCCCTATAATGTAGCTTCCGGACTCCTCAGAAAGTATGCTGCCTCTTTTCCCGAAGAATGTCCTGCGTCTGTCTGATGTCCGGAAATTAAGCCGTGGCTGACCTCACCGAAAACCAAGCAAAAGAGTGTGACCAAAAGTCAGAATAACCCTCTGGGGATTGAATATTCGGAAATGAAGTTGTGGCTGACTTCACCGAAAACCAAGCAAAAAGGGCTTGACTAAAAATATTAGTCAGGCCCCTTTGTTTGGTTTACAGTGGATTATATTCTGTTGGATAATCTTTAAATCAGGCCGGAAGGAATGTCCATTATAATTTCATGATTTTCAGGGTCAACTGATATTATGAGATCTTCATGAAACGGTATCATTACCATGCCTTTTTCAGTTTCGGCCTCTATGCACGGATTGTTTGGAATGTCCAGATAGTCAGTTATTGTGCCGACTTCCTCCACTTCAATCTCATCTTCCAGGATTTCGCTGCCGTCACCTTCATTTACAGGAGCCGACAATGTCCATCCTACGAGAGCAGCAAAGCCGTCTTTGCTGATGTCAAGTTCATCGTTTCCGCATGATTGCATGAAAACAGGTTTGCCTGCAATCTCTTCGGCATCTTCCTGTGAACAAATGCCAGTCAGGCGCACTATAGCCTTTTTCGTCCCTCTGCGTGAGAAAGATTCGATAAAAAAAGGAACCGGCAGTCCATCAAAAATGATGAATACCGGTTCATTTTGTCCGATTTCTTCCGGACCGATTTCACGGAAGCTCATCACAAGCTCCCCATCGGTACCGTTGGATTTCAACACCTGGGCTATCTGCAGCAAATTATGTACTGCATCTGACATTTACGCCTCAGTGTTTTCTGCTGGTGCCTCCTCTGCTGCAGCAGCTGCTTCCTGTGCGGCTTTTTCTGCTGCTGCGGCTTCTGCAGCTGCGCGGGCAGCCTCTTCAGCCTCTGCTTTCTTCTTGGCAAGAGCCTCTGCCCTTTCCTGGTTTACCTTGGCCTCAGCCTCAGCTGCAGCCTTAGCTTTTGTGTCGGCATCTTTTGCAAGACCAGCTTTCTTTGCATTGATCTTTGCGTCTTTCTCAGCTTTCCATGCCTCGAATTTCTTGTCGGCCTGCTCCTGGGTGAGAGCTCCCTTTGCTACTCCGCCCTGAAGGTGCTTTTTGAGAAGCACTCCCTCGTATGAAAGGATGCGTTTTGCTGTAAGGGTAGGCTGTGCTCCTACGTTAAGCCATGCAAGTGCCCTGTCTGCTTTGAGGACAATTGTAGCAGGATTAGTGTTAGGATTGTAAGAGCCTATCTGCTCAATGAAGCGACCGTCACGAGGTGCGCGTGAATCTGCCACTACAATGTGAAAGAATGCGAAATTCTTTTTTCCGTGGCGCTGAAGACGAATTTTAACAGCCATTGTTAATCTGTTTTTAAATGTTTAATAATATTTCATATTTCCTGCTCGAGGAAAATCATGCAAAATTATGAAATAATCCTTATATTTGCAACCGCACACATTAATTATCCTGAAAATGAGAAAATTCTTATTGGTTTTGCCGGTTTTGTTGGCCTATTTTTCGTTGTCTTTGCACGTCTGCTGTGCACAGCAGAATCTCAATGGAGAAGCTGACAATATTCTTGGTGTGTATGAGGCTTCGCATCAAGGGGAAAGCTGCAAGGTGAGGGTTACCAAGGAGGACGGAGGAACATATATGGCACAGGTGTTCTGGGTTGACAACCGCCTTGACAAGAAAGGAAACGTGAGGCTTGACGATAAAAATCCGGACAAGTCTCTGCGTCATGTGGAATGTGACAAGATTGTTTTGATTACCGGTCTTAGATATGATGAATCAAAGCAAAAATGGTCCGATACCAAAATCTATGATCCGACAAGAGGAATAAGGGCAAATGTCGTATGTGAGTTCAGACCGGATGGCCTGTTGCGTGTGAAAGGATCACTGTTGGGCTTTTCGCAGTCTGTATATTGGAGGAAACTGGACTGATTCCGGAAAGGTGGTCTCTGAATCAAAGTGATTCTGTTGCTGCTGTCAGGAAGCAGTTGTCCTGATTCAGGAAAGTCCGACAGGACAGTTTACTGTTAACAGGAAGGGCTATGCAGATCCGGAATAGTGAAAAATTACACTTTCTTTCCATTTTTTTTGTAAAAATATTTGCAGGTTCAAAATTTTGTAGTACCTTTGCATTCCCGATTCAAAGCGGATGTGGCGAAATGGTAGACGCGCTACTTTGAGGGGGTAGTGGGAGTTTTCCTGTGCGAGTTCGAGTCTCGCCATCCGCACTCAATGACGGAAGCAGAACAATCTGCTTCCGTTTTTCTTTTATAATCCCCTGAGACAGAGTCGATTATATTGAATACTATACCCTTCTCAGGAGTTCGATAACACCCGTTTTCGGCTCAACGTAAAATCCCGGTTGTTTTTCATTTTCTGCATCACCGGCACAAAGCGTGCGGAGCGAGCCCTTTGACGTAGCTCGCGCAGCTGCTTTGAGGAGCTGGCTGGCGTATTTGCCAGCTCCGTTGCCCTGCACTACGCAAAGATCTTGGCGAGTCTGAAGATGAAGAACGGAATATCCCTGACACCTCTGAACTGTGCTCTGAAAGCCTTTACTTTGGCTCAACGTAAAAAGTAGGTTGATTTGCAATTGTAGTAGGTTCGGGGCACAAGGCAGGCAGAGCAGCCCCTGGGCTGAGTTGAGCAGCTTGCTTTGAGCAGCCGGTGGGCGTATATGCCGGCTGCGGTGCCAGGCGTCAGGCAAAGATTTTCACAAGCCTGAAGATAAAGAACTTGGCATCAGTGCCACTCCCTATCAAAGCAGCCCTGAAGTTCTTGATTTTGGGGTAGGGTGGACATTGGGTAGAATAAAATCCTTGCAATCTGTTGATTCTCTTGCATTTCTGGTCGTTTCGGCCTCCAACCGTTCCAGGTCTGCATCTTAAATGTGACACCTGGCACACCTTTGAATCATAACGTCTTAATTAACAATGTATTACAAAACTGCCCCGTGCCAGGTCCTCCAATGAGAAAGCAGACCTGGCACGCCTTCGAATTGTAACATTATGATTACCCGCATATTGTAAAATCAAACCGTTCCAGGTCTGCATCTTGAACGTGACACCTGGAACGCCCTAAAATTGTAACGTATTCATTTCTAATATATTATAAAATGAGGCTATGTCAGGTCCTCCACCAAAATTGCACACCTGGCACGCCTAATGAAAATCGGCACCATAAATCTATGTTGCTCTGCTCCAACAAAAGCCTCTCACGGCAACTCAATGACAGGCAGGCCAAACTTTTCCGCTTGATTCACCCTTCTTCCGGATTGTGGTGGCATCCGTTTTCGTGAGGTGTTTTTCGACTCCAGCATTCCCGGCGCAAAATAATCGAAGAACACTCCTTTGGTGCAGGTCGCGCAACATGCTTTGGTCAGTTAACCTGCACATTTTCCGACCGTGTTGCATGTGTATGGAAATGATCAAAGCACAAATGTGTGTCAATCAGATGGTTATGTGCTTGCTGGTATGCTGTTTACGGCACCATTGAATGAGTGGTCTGCTACCGGGGAGTGCTTTGCGTTTCTCGTGCTTATGCCGTCTCCGTAAAACCCGTGGTGCGCAATCAGCTGTAAATCAGCCGTTTCCTATAAATCGCTGCCCCAAAAACGGGGCAGCGATTTATAGGAAGTGATTGAGAATCAAAAACTTGCGTACCACGGAGCTCCGCAGAAATGGGGCCCGAGAAGTGAAATGATTGAAAATCTGCATAAAAGTGAAGCAGAAAGGGGTAAAATAATTATGATTTGATTATTTTTGCACCTTCATTATTGACATTAAATATGACTATCTACACTTTCCTTAAGCTTCTCGGGTGTCTCGCTCTTCTTATGTATGGGATGAAGACAATGAGCGAAGCTCTGCAGAAACTTACCGGAGGCCATTTGCGCAGCGTGCTTGGCGCCATGACAACCAACCGTTTCACAGGTCTGTTGACAGGAGCCTTTGTCACTGCTGCCGTTCAGTCCTCGACTGCCACGACTGTTTTGACGGTCAGTTTTGTAAATGCCGGACTTCTTTCCCTTGCACAGGCAATTTCAGTCATAATGGGAGCCAATATCGGAACCACAGCCACGGCGTGGATTATGTCCGTATTCGGTTTTCAGTTCGACATGAGTACTGTGGTCTTCCCATTCTTTGCGGTTGCCATAGTGCTCATTTTCTTAAATAAGAATTCCACAAAATCCCTTGGTGAATTCATATTCGGCTTTTCGCTCATGTTCCTCGGACTGTGCACCCTCAGGGAAAATGCCCTGGACATGGACCTTGCCCACAACCAGGCAATCATTGACTTCTTTGCTGCCTGCGGAGGCTGGGGCTTCGGCTCGACTCTTCTGTTTCTTCTGCTCGGAAGCGTCCTGACAATGTGCGTGCAGTCATCCGCCGCAATCATGGCAATCACAATGATACTCTGCTCAAGCGGAGTGCTGCCGATATACCACGGCATCGCCCTTGTCATGGGTGAAAACATAGGAACCACAGTCACTTCCAACATTGCCGCAATGAGTGCAAGTACCCAGGCCAGGCGTGCCGCCCTTGCACACATGCTCTTCAACGTATTCGGTGTTATATGGGTGCTGATTGTTTTCCGGCCTTTCGTCAATATGGTCTGCCGTTTTGTCGGGTATGATCCGGATTTCGTTCCTGTCACCCAGGCTGACGTGGCATCCGTGTCTGTCAAGCTGACGTATGTGCTTGCCGCTTTCCATACTGCATTCAATGTGTGCAATGTGCTGATTCTTATATGGTTCGTTAAACCGATAGAGAGGATCGTCAGCCGTGCCATCCCTCAGAAGGCAGAGGACGAGGAAGGACGTCTGCGCTTCATCTCAAGCGGTCTTCTGTCTACCGCAGAACTTTCGCTTTTTGAGGCAAGGAAAGAAATCAACCTTTTTGCGGAAAGGTGCCGCAGGATGTTTTCATTCATTCCGCAGCTTCTCATGCTGAAAGATGAGAATGAATTCAACAAACTCTACACCCGTGTGGAGAAATATGAGGGCATAAGCGACAACATGGAGATAGAAATCGCCAACTACCTGAACAAAGTTTCGGAAGGACGCCTCAGCCCTGACAGCAAGAACACAATCCGCTCAATGCTCAGGGAGATTTCTGAGCTGGAGAGCATTTGCGACAGCTGCTTCAACCTTGCAAGGACTCTTGACCGCAAGCATAAAGGCAAGGAAGATTTTACAGAGGGGCAGTATAAGCATATCGGACACATGTTCGAACTGTGCATGAATGCTCTTGACCAGATGGTGCGCCAGCTCAATGACGAGGTTCCCGAGACTGAGACCGTGAAGTCCCTCAATATAGAGAATGAGATAAACAATTACAGGTCACAGCTTAAGGAAATGAATCTCAATGATGTCAATGAGCAGAAATATGACTATCAGATGGGAGTCAATTATATGGACATCATCGGTGACTGCGAAAAGCTCGGAGACTATGTGATAAATGTAGTTGAGGCACATTCTCACAAGAAACTGTCCATGTAAACAAAGAAAATTGATAACTGAAAAGATATATGCAGACATTGACTAACGGTGTCCTGACAGTTGAAATCAACGAGGTCGGGGCAGAACTTTGGAGCATCAGGAAAGGTGAGACAGAATATCTCTGGCATGGAGAACCTGCTTACTGGAACCGCCGCTCTCCTGTGCTCTTCCCTATAGTGGGAAGCGTATGGGAGGCAAGATACCGCGTTGACGGCAAAGAATACACGATGGGGCAGCATGGTTTTGCACGTGACATGGAATTTGAGGTCGTGGCAAATACCGGTGACAGCATCCGTTTCAGGCTTGAGTCTTCTGAAGAGACACTTAAGGCATATCCTTATCCTTTCACACTCGAAATCGGATATCGTCTTGAAGGCTGCGGAATAGAAGTGTCGTGGGAGGTCGGCAATCCGGCTGACAAGGACATGCACTTCCAGATAGGAGCACATCCTGCTTTCCTGTATCCGGACTACGGCAAGCTTGGGAAAGGCCGTGGATATTTTACTTTTGACCGCAGCGAAGGCCTGGAATGCTTAGGACTTGCAGGAAAGGGTTGTGCCGATGTCAATGTGAAATATCCGCTTCCGATGAAAGACGGCATACTGAAACTGGATGCAAATACTTTCGATGAGGTGGATACTTTCGTTCTTCAGGATTCCCAGGTGGGAAAGGTCTCCATGTTCTGTGAAGACGGAACTCCATGGCTGTCCGTCACTTTTGACGCTCCTGTACTCGGATTGTGGTCTCCTCCCGGCAAAGATGCTCCGTTCGTGTGCATTGAGCCTTGGTACGGACGGTGCGACCGTGCCGGATTTGAAGGGGAGTTCAAGGACAGGGACTGGATGAACAGCCTTGCCTCCGGAGAAAAATTCAATGCTTCCTATCGCATAGAGATAGCGTAATAGCATGCTTTTTGAGTTGCCTGCATTCCGGTTAGTTTTAGTAATGTTTAAATGCAGGTGATTATGAACGGTACACTTATTCCCTTGGCCCTGGCTGCAGTAATGTTTCCGGGGCTGCTTTTTGCTCCGGACGGGCAGCACGACACTTCTGTAATTCCTTCTTTTGACCTTCGCTCATATCTGGGTACGTGGTATGAAATCGCAAGATATGACCACAGGTTTGAGAGGGGGATGGACAATGTCACTGCTGAGTATCTTCTCCGTGATGACGGTAAAGTGGATGTAATCAATTCAGGATGGAAGAACGGTAAAATGAAGACTGCCGTCGGTAAGGCGAAACAGCCCGATCCGCAGGGTTATCCTGCCAGGCTGAAAGTGTCATTTTTCTGGTTTTTCTATAGTGATTACAATATAATGATGCTGGATGACGACTGCGGCGTGGCACTGGTCGGCAGTTCAAGTCCCGGATATCTGTGGATCCTGTCAAGGACTCCGTCCATTGATGACTCTGTCCTTGAAAAATTTTTGGACGAGGCCCGCAGGCGCGGCTATGATACATCCAAACTTATATATGTGGACCAGAGTCTGAATGTATAGCCGGGCATATCCTCATTAGTTAGTATAATGAAGCCCCCTGTCTCGCAATAAGTCGTGACAGGGGGCATTTTTGTTGTTCCGGAAAGCTGAAAATGGCGTGGTAATGCATATATTTGCAGATTGCCAGAAAGAATCAAAAGGATTTTTATGAAACTGTCGGAACTGAAGACGGGAGAGCGTGGCGTAATAGTCAAGGTCTATGGCCATGGCGGCTTCCGTAAAAGAATAATTGAAATGGGTTTTGTCAAGGGCAGCCATGTCAAGGTTGTCCTGAATGCACCGTTGAAGGACCCTATAGAATACGAAATCATAGGGTATAAAATTTCCCTTAGGCGTGAAGAAGCCGAAAAAATAGAAATAATCAGCGAAACTGAGGCAAAGGAATCCATGGGACGGAATCCATGGGACGGAATCCATGGGACGGAATCAGCGGCTGCGGGCAGGCTTCATGCCATAGAGGCTGATGATTGTGATGAGGTGTGCATTGAGCGCAGGATGAGTGATATGGCAGAAATGAGAGGCAAGGTGATAAAAGTCGCACTTGCTGGCAATCCTAACTGCGGAAAGACATCCTTGTTCAACATGGCCTCAGGAAGCCACGAGCATGTCGGCAACTACAGCGGAGTCACTGTTGACGCCAAGGAGGGCACCTTCTCGCACGGGGGATATAAGTTCATCCTTGTGGATCTTCCCGGGACATATTCATTGTCGGCATACAGTCCTGAGGAACTTTACGTGCGCAAGAACCTTTTGGAAGACATGCCGGATGTTGTCGTGAATGTAGTCGATGCATCCAATCTCCAGCGCAACCTGTATCTTACCACCCAGCTCATAGACATGAATCTGAGGGTAGTAATGGCCCTCAACATGTATGATGAGCTGAAGTCCAGGGGTGACAGCCTTGACGTCCGGCAGCTTGGCTATCTTCTCGGCATGCCTGTCGTGCCTACGGTGAGCCGAACCGGGGAGGGAATCCATGACTTGTTTGACACCGTTATACAGATTTATGAGAAAAGCGATCCTTATCTTGCCCGTCATATCCACATAAATCACGGAGCGGAAATAGAACAGAGCATAGACAGGATAAAGCATCTTATCCAGAGATGGCCGTCCATACGTGACAAATATTCGACACGCTGGCTTGCAATAAAATATCTTGAAAACGACAAGGATGTCGAAGCAGTAGTCGAAGGGCTTCCCGGCAGGGATGAGATTATTGCAGCCCGGTTTGAGGAACAGAAAAGGATTGCGGAGCTTTTGGGGACCGGAATGGAGTCTGCATTGGTGGATGCAAAATATGCCTTTATACAGGGTGCGCTTGCGGAGACATTCGAATCCGGCCATACAGACAGGAAGAGGCACACTATAACGGACAAGATAGATGCGGCCGTGACCAACAAATGGCTTGCATTCCCTATTTTCTTCCTTCTTCTGTATGTCGTGTTTGACGGCACATTCGTATTGGGGGACTACCCCATGAGATGGATAGGCTGGCTTGTTGAAAAATTCGGCGAATTTGTGTCGTCCGCAATGCCGGACGGATGGCTGAAGGATTTGGCTACGGACGGAGTGATAGGAGGAGTCGGCAGCGTGCTTGTCTTCCTTCCGAACATAATGATACTGTACCTTTTCATTTCCCTGCTGGAGGATTCCGGCTACATGGCACGTGCTGCCTTCATAATGGACAGGATGATGCACAAGATGGGGCTTCACGGCAAATCTTTCATACCTATGATCATGGGCTTCGGATGCAACGTGCCGGCAATTATGGCAGCCCGGACCATAGAGAGCCGCAAGAGCCGTCTTATCACCATATTGATAATCCCGCTCATGTCATGTGCCGGGCGCATGCCTGTGTACATACTGCTTGCCGGAGCATTTTTCCCGAACCATGCACCTCTTGTCCTGCTTGGCCTGTATGCTCTCGGGATTGTGCTTGCTGTTCTTGCGGCAATGGTGATGGGACGTTTCATCAAGGATGATGACCTGCCTTTTGTTATGGAACTTCCACCTTACAGGATACCTACTGCAAAATCTGTTTTCCGTCATACGTGGGAGAAAGGCAAGCAGTATCTCCAGAAGATGAGCGGCATTATTCTTATCTGTTCTGTGACTATATGGTTCCTCGGATATTATCCAAACCATGATGCATACCAGAGCGTAAGCGAGCAGCAGGAGCATTCTTTCATAGGATATGTAGGCAGGGCCATGGAGCCTGTGCTCTCTCCGCTTGGCTTTGACTGGAGGATGGGAGTGGGAATCGTGGCCGGAGTGGGAGCTAAGGAGCTTGTAGTCAGCACTCTCGGCGTCATGTATTCAGAGGATGTGCCCGAAGGCGGCCGGAATGAGTCTGCCGAAGGGGAGACAAAGCTTCAGAAGGCCCTGTTGCGTTCTGTGACCCCGGCCGGTGCCCTGGCATATATGGTTTTCATTCTGCTTTATTTCCCATGCATTGCAACATTTGTTGCCATAAAGTATGAGACCGGAGGCTGGAAGTGGGCATTTGTCACGGCTGCGTATACTCTGCTGCTGGCATGGACTGCGGCTTTCATTACCTTCAGGGTCGGCTCTTTGTTCCTGTAGCCATACCTACAATTGGGTATTGATGCCCCTGAGATGTAAGAGTATCTTTGCAAAAGAAAAATGTAAGCCATTATAGTTAGTTTAGTTATGTCTCGGATGCAGGGCGGCGTGATGCCGCTCTCATCTGCCGTTTATTGCTGTAGCAATTGAGCCGGGAGCAGAGGAGGAAAATTAATTTTCACTATGCCGGGGCGGTGTGATTATGGATTGAAAATCTAAAAGAAGATTGGTAAATATGGAAAGAATGAAATTTACGGATTCGATGAAACTGGCGGAGCTGATAAGCCTGAACTGGAAGCTGCTGAGCGTACTTTCCCGGCTTGGTATAGGGCTTGGATTCGGTGAAAGCACCATAAGGGAGGCCTGCGGCAGGCACGGGATAAATCCGTCGTCATTTCTGCTCATCTGCAGCGTGTATACATACGATGACTACATCCCCTCCGCAGACATGCTCAAAGACGCTGAGCCGTTGTCGATAGTGGAGTATCTGCACAATTCGCATTCATTTTACCTTGACAAGGAGTTTGTGTCTCTTGAAAAGAACATGAACGCTCTGGCCGGCTCCTGTGAAGCCATGAGTAAAAAGATTCTGGTGCGCTTTTTCGATGAATACAAGACGCAGGTGCAGAATCATTTTGCATACGAAGAGAATGTCGTCTTTCCGTATGTAAGGGCTTTGGCTGAGGGGAAGAGGACTGAGAGCTATTCGATAGAACAGTTCGAGGAGAACCACACCAATATAGACGAGGCCCTCAATGACCTCAAGAACATTGTTATGAAATATATGCCTGAGACATGCGATGCCGTATCACATAATGAAATGCTGTACGGGATATTCCGTCTCGAGGATGATTTGCGCAAGCATACGGTTATCGAGGACTGCGTGCTCATACCTATTGTAAACCGATTGGAGGAAAAATGAAGACAGGAATAAAAAAAATCTTGCTCATAGTCCCCTCAATGATAGTTGCGAGAGGTCTTGAGGCAGTCCTGCGTGAACTGGGGGAGTTCCGTGTGGAGGGAATACTTACGGACTTGTCGCGTGATTCCGAGATCAGGCTGAGAAATATGGACGTGGATCTGATTGTTGTTGATCCTGTTGTGTTTGATTATTGTTCACGGGGTAATGTGAGAAGCCGGATTGCCGAGAATTCCGATGCATCTGTAGTGCTTCTGAATACCTTGCCGCAGGATGATGAGGTGCTGCGCCAGTATGATGGCGTAATCGGCCTGTATGATGCTCCTGTGGCCATGGTCAAGAAATTGCGTGAGGCCGCAGCCTCACATATGGAGATGTCAGAATCCGATGGCCCGGATCTTTCGGCAAGGGAAAAGGAGATTCTTGTATGTGTGGCCAAGGGAATGCTCAACAAGGAGATTGCCGACTACTACAGCATATCTATCCATACTGTCATCACCCACAGGAAAAACATAACGCGCAAGACTGGAATCAAGACCATTGCCGGTCTTACCGTATATGCGCTGCTGAACAACCTCGTCGATCCCGGAAGTATAGAAATGTAGCTTCCGGCCGGACCGGCTATGAATATTTTCTGGGAAGACGCATCAGGATTGCCATTGTTGCGAATATTCCCATTGTGAAAGGGTAGTGCAGATGTCCTATGATGGCTATTGAGGACACTCCTGCCAGCCCCGAGGCCATCAGAAGCTGTGCCCCGTATGGAAGAAGCCCCTGCGTCAGACATGAGAATGTGTCAAGTATGCTTGCCGTCTTGCGCGGGTCCAGCCTGAATTTTCTGCTTATGTCTTTTGCAATCTGCCCTGTGGTTATTATGGCAATCGTATTGTTGGCCGTACACATGTTGGCAAGAGAAACGAGGGCTGCTATGCTCAATTCTGCACCTCTTTTTGATTTTATGTGCCTGGTCATCCCGGAAGTGATGAAGTCCAGCCCTCCGTTTGTCCTTATTACTTCAAGCATTCCTCCTGCAAGCAGAGTTACGGTGATTAGGTCTCCCATCCCGCTGATTCCATGCCCTATGGACTCCAGCCAGCCGCTCCAGGTGAGGCTTCCGCGTGCGAATCCGGTGACAGCATTGAGGGCTATGCCTGTTGTGAGAACGGCAGCCACGTCAAGGCCCGATATGGCAAGGGCTATCACGGCCGTATATGGAATCAGCAGAACCCAGTCCACCTGCCCTGCAACCGGCGGTACTGCACATTCTGATGACATTCCGTATGCAACATAAATTGCAGTTACCACAAGTGCGGCAGGACCTGTAATCCTGAGGTTGACCTTGAATTTGTCTGACATGCTGCAGCCCTGTGTGCGTGTGGCGGCAATTGTGGTGTCCGAAATGAAGGAAAGATTGTCTCCGAAAAATGCACCTCCCACAATTATCCCTGTTATGAAAGGCACGCTTACAGACACTTCCTGTGCTATTCCGGCCGCAACCGGCACGAGGGCGACGATGGTCCCTACGCTTGTTCCGATGGACATTGATATGAAACATGCTGCGAGAAATAGCCCTGCATAAAGGAATTTCCCGGGAAGTATTCTCAGGGCAAGATTCACAGTGGCGTCTATTGCTCCGATTTCTTTTGCTGTCGAGGCAAAGGCTCCCGCAAGCACGAATATCCATATCATGAGCAGCACATTCCTGTTGCCGGCCCCTTCTGAAAAGACTGTTATTCTCTGTTCCAGTGTCTTGCCCCTGCAAATGACGATGGAGTAGACGGAGGCGGCAAGGAAGGCCGCGCTGATGGGAATCCTGTAGAAATCGCATGCCGCAACCGATGATATGAGGTAGATTGCGAGGAATGCGATTACCGGACTTATGGCAAGGAAGCCTCCTACCGGACGCCCTTCGTAAGACTGCCACTTCTGTTTTACGCTTTTGCTGAGTTCTCTGATATATTTGTCAGGAATTATGCCCATGGTTTGTCTGTAACTGTTTTAGGGTGCAAAGGTAAGAAGCCGTTTTGATTTATCTGCTAAAGATTTTTGCTATTTTTGCAGAATGATGCCGTAAAAACGAAATGGACATGCGGGAAAATATTCTTGAAGTGCCCTTTGGGGAAACATCTGTATTGCTGCACACATGTTGTGCACCGTGCTCCGGTGCAATAATAGAGTGCATGATGAAAAACGGGATAAAACCTGTAATCTATTATTGTAATCCGAATATATATCCCGCCGAGGAATATCTCATCCGCAAGGAGGAGTGTTCCAGATATGCTGAATCCCTGGGCCTGGAAATCGTTGATGCGGACTATGACCATGATGCGTGGCTGGAGGCGATGGCCGGATTTGAAGGAGAGCCGGAGCGGGGCGGAAGATGCCTCAGGTGCTTCGGGCTGCGTCTTTACAGGACTGCACGGTATGCACGTGAACATGGCATAAGAGTGATTACTACAACTCTTGCCTCGTCCAGGTGGAAGTCGCTTGAACAGATCGGCAAGGCAGGCGTATGGGCCTGTGCCGAGGCCAATTCCGAGGACTGCGGCCCGGATTCCGCAGAAGTGGTCTGGTGGGACCGGAACTGGAGAAAGGGAGGGCTGCAGGAACGCCGCGGACAGATTATACGGGAATGCGGCTTCTATAACCAGCAGTATTGCGGCTGTGAATTCAGCATGAGGAAAGACTTACTGTAATCTATACGGACATGAGACGGAACCGTACTCTTTGGGGATATGTTGCGGCTGCAGTTATGCTTGCGGCCGTTCTGGGAAATTCTTTGCATGCGAGGCATAATGTTCACGGACAGGAACTGGAGCAACTGCTGAATTGCCTTGACAATGAACTGGCATGCAGCTGCAAATACGTGGATGAGAGGCTCAGGCGCATAGAATTCCTCCACAGGATGCATGACATGACGGTGGTTACGGACCGTATGCACTATGGCATGAACCGCAAGCTCTATGACGAATACCAGTCTTTCCAGTTTGACAGCGCACTTTTCTATCTTACCGAAAACATACACCTTGCCGAAAAAATGGCTGATTCGGGCCTGAAGTCTGAGACGTCTGTGGAGCTTGGGCATCTCTATACCATATCCGGAATGTATCTGGAGGCGCGTGAGGTGCTTACATCGCAGATAGATACCTCATCCATGGACAAGGACGGGCTTCTGCACTACTATATGGTGCAGCACCGCTTTTACAGGGATTTCCGTGAATATTCAAAGAATCCGCTGATGACGGCGATGTTCGGCAGCAGGCAGGACTGGTATTGCTCGAGGCTTCTTGAGATGCTTCCTGAAGACGATTTCAGGAGGATGTCCATATTGATGAAGAAGGCCTTGGATGAAGAGGACTATATTCTTGCCGATTCCGTTAATATGGCAGCCATAGGAAGCCTGCCGCAGGATTCACATGAATATGCCGAGTGTGCCTATTACCAGGCCATAATAGACTATAAGCTTGAAAGGGATACATATCGCCACTGGTACACCCGCTCGGCCATAGCCGACATAAAGACAGCTACCAAGGACAATGCGTCGATAGCCTGTCTTGCCCGTCAGCTTTTTGAGGACAGGGCAGACCTTGACAGGGCGTTCAGGTATATCGTGGCCTCCATGGATGACGCCATCTTCTACAATGCCAAGCTCCGTCCGTGGCAGGTGGCCCAGATAATGCCTCTGATAGAGAAATCCTATAACGAAAGGATAGAGTCCGTCAATCATATCCGTCTGATGCTCACGATAATAGTGGGAGTGTGTTCGGTTCTTCTTCTGATGTTCGCCTCGTGGAGCTATTGGACGTACCGGAGCATGAGACGCAAGGCGGAGGAAGTTGACAGGATGAACCGGCAGATCAGCCTGGCCAATGAGGAACTCAAGGAGATGAATGCCAAACTGTCTGAGCTGAATGTGGCGGTTTCGGAGGCAAACAGCATAAAGGAGGAGTATATCGCGCTCTTCCTCACCATGTGCTCGGATTATATTGACAAGATGATAGGCTTCCAGCAGGACATAAAGCGCAAGCTTACAGTCGGAATGGGAGCCGAACTGCAGAAGGAACTTTCTTCGTCGAAGCTGATGAAGCAGGAGCTTGACAATTTCTACAACATGTTCGACACTGCCTTTTTGAAGCTGTATCCGAATTTCGTCGAGGAATTCAACGGCCTTCTCCGGGATGAGGAAAGGATTGTTCTTCCGAAGGATGCGCTGCTCAATACGGAGCTTCGGATATTCGCCCTGATACGCCTCGGCATCTCCGATTCCACAAGGATTGCAGTCCTGCTGAGATACTCCGTACAGACCATCTACAATTACCGTCTGAAGATGAAAAAACGCTCCAGATTCGAGCGGGATGACTTTGAAAAGAGGCTTATGGGGATTGGGGCCTATCAACGGTAATTTACTTTTTTTGATGCCTGCGTTTTGTATAATGCTTTATTAATCAATATATTATAATTCTAAAATTCTTCATCTGACTTACTTTGTCTTTACCTGCTGTTTGAGGTCTTTGTCCTAACTCTTAATTTTGTGCAAAACACAACAACTAAAAACCAAAAGCGATGAAGAAATTTTGTTTTGAAGCAGTCTTGGCATTGCTTCTGTGCGTTGGGGGAGGCATAACTTCCTTTGCCCAGCACAGGGTGCAAGGCCAGGTCACTGACACTGACGGTGAGCCTCTCATAGGCGTTTCCGTCATGATCGAAGGAACTGCGGCAGGTGTCGCCACAGATCTGGACGGACGTTATTCCATTGATGTGCCGGGCTCAGAAACAGTTCTCGAATTCAATTACATCGGTTCACAGGCACAGAGCATAAGCGTAGGCTCAAGGACAGTCATAGACGTCGTGATGAAAAGCGACCTCCAGCTCAATGATGTCGTGGTCATAGGCTACGGCACTCAGAAAAAGGCTGTAGTATCGGCTGCCATTTCCACAGTAGGGAGCGAGATGCTTGACAAAGTCAGTGCAGTCCGTGTCGATGATGCCCTCAAGGGACTTACTCCGGGCGTGAACGTGACATCTGCATCCGGACAGCCTGGCGCAGGATCTAAGATAAGCATCCGCGGACTCGGGTCAATCAATGACACAAATCCTATTTATGTGGTGGACGGAATGCCGGTGGACAACATCGACTATCTTGCCCCGAGCGACATTGAGCGTCTGGACATTCTCAAGGATGCGGCTTCATGTGCAGTCTATGGAACACGCGGAGCCAACGGCGTCATACTCGTGACCACCAAGAAGGGAACAAAGGACAAGGTGTCCGTAAGCTATGATTTCCAATACGGAATATCCAATCCTTGGCGCAAGAGGGAAGTCCTCAATGCCACTGAATATGCTGTCCTTATGAATGAGGCTGCCATCAATGACGGCAATGCCCCTCTGTATGCCGATCCTTATTCATACGGGAAAGGCACAGACTGGCAGAGCGAGATTTTCAACAGGAATGCCCCTCAGCAGTCGCACCAGCTTTCAATAAGCGGCACAAGCGGCAAGAACCAGTACTTCGTTTCCGCAAGCTGGTATTCGCAGGAGGGTATAATCGGAGGAAACTATGACCGCTCCAACTACGACCGTTTCACTGTGCGCGTCAATGACAGGTACTCAATCTTTGACAATACCAAGGACCGTTCATGGCTAAATAAGATGTCGGTAAATGTAAACGCTTCATATTCACGTACATTTACCAAGGGCATATCTACAAACTCAGAATTCGGCTCGCCTCTCGGCTCCGCAATTACACTTTCTCCGATACTCGGTGTGTATGTCGATCCTGCCGATGAGCAGGCTGTAATTGACATGTATTCAAAGAATCCTCCTGCCCATGAAGTGAATCCGGAGACAGGGGAGCTTGTCAATCCGAACTGGAGCGACTTCAATCTGATGCGCGACAAGAACGGCCGCCTCTTCACTATTCCTGGGGCTGCCTACAATGAGATGGTCAACCCTCTCGCAGACCTGTCGCTTCCTGGAGACAAGAACAACTATGACCGCCTTGTTGCCGGCGGCGAACTGGAATTCCAGCTTTATGACGGGCTTACATTCCGTTCATCGGTCAATGTGGACCTTTCTTTCGGCGGCACTGACGGATGGACACCGAACCATTATCTGAATTCAAACCGCAGCCAGGGCTATTCTTCCGTGCACAGTTCCATGAACCGCGGTTTTGTATGGCAGGTTGAGAATGTGCTGACATACAACAAGCTTTTTGCCGAAAAGCACAATCTCACAGTAATGGCAGGACAGACTGCATATTCATCAAGCGGAAAGTCCGTGTCTGCATCAAGGATGTATCTTACAGAAGAGGACCCTTCGAAGGCCAACCTCAATTTCGCGCTCAGCACACGCAAGGACAACGACGGCTCCGGCTATCTCTATGCCGACTACAGGCTCTCTTCTCTTTTTGCCCGTGTGTCGTATGACTTTGACAACCGCTACATGGTGCAGGCGACTGTACGCCGTGACGGTTCTTCACGATTCGGAGCAAATAACCGCTTCGCCATATTCCCTTCAGCTTCCGTAGCATGGAACATAAAGAATGAACCGTTCATGGAAGGAAAGGCTAAATGGCTGTCCAACATGAAACTTCGTGCATCCTGGGGACAGAACGGAAATGACAGAAGCCTCGGTGACTTTGCGTTCGCAGCCCTTACTGCCTCAGGTAACAACTACGTGCTCGGAAGCGGTGCCGCATCCAATGAGCAGATCATAAACGGAGTCAAGACCCAGATTACTCCTAACCCTAATCTGAAATGGGAGAAGAGCAACCAGACGGATGTAGGACTTGATTTCGGATTCTTCGGCAATTCGCTCCAGTTTACTGCTGACTGGTTCCGTAAGGTGACAGAGGGCATGCTCATCCAGAAGCCTGTGCCTTCTTACCTGGGAGAGTCAAAGCCTTGGGGCAATGCCGGACGCATGTCCAACACTGGTGTCGAGCTTGATGTCAACTACCGCTATACTATAGGTGATTTCCATCTTTCCGTAGGTGCCAATGCCACATGGATGACCAATACTCTCATTTCCGCAGGCAATGAGTCCGGAATCCTTGACAGGGCGTCTTTCTCGACTGCAGGCGTCATAATCCGTGGTGAGAACGGCATGCCTTTCCCTTATTTCTATGGCTATCAGACTGACGGCATATTCCAGAACTGGGACGAAGTGCGCTCGTACACATATACGGATGCAGACGGAAACACCAAGATGATACAGCCTAATGCCGTGCCTGGAGATGTGCGCTTCAAGGACAACAACGGCAATGGCGAAATTGATGCGGATGACCGCCGCATGCTCGGCAAATGTACTCCGGACTGGACATACGGATTCAATGCTTCCATTGACTGGAAAGGGATTGACTTCTCGATGGTATGGCAGGGTGTCGCCGGAAACAGTGTGTTTGACGGAACGCGCCGTACTGACATTTCTTCAGCCAACCAGCCTAAGTGGATGCTCAACAGGTGGACGGGAGAAGGCTCGACAAATGCTCTTCCGCGCTTCACGATTGCAGATCCGAACCTGAACTGGAGAGTATCCGACCTCTACATCAAGGATGCAAGCTATCTGCGTCTGAAGAACATTACCTTGGGGTATACGCTTCCTGAGAAATGGACAAACAAGGTTTTTGTCAAGAAGCTCCGCTTCTATGTGGCGGCCGAGAATCTGCTCACTCTGACAAAGTATGACGGTTTCGATCCGGAAATCGCTGACTATGTCGACAGGGGAATATACCCTCAGGCACGTACTTTCCAGTTCGGTGCAAACATAACTTTCTGATCACCTCAAAAGAGATAAACGATGAAAAAGATATATTACATAGTTGCAGCTCTGCTGCTGTCAATGGCGATAAGCTCTTGCGGGGAGAAATGGCTTGCAGTGCAGTCGCATGACAAGATATACATTGACGAATACTATAATTCTGAAGCCCGCATTTATGAGGCCCTGATAGCTGCATACGATCCTTTGCAGTGGTTCGACTGGGGACTTGACATGTACAATCCGGTTCCCCTCATTTATGAGGTAATGGCTGACGACATTTATCCGGGCGGTGCGAATGAGACAGACAACAGGCATTTCCATCTGATGTTCAATTATGCTGCCGATCCGACGAATGTCCCTACAAGCATCTGGGGAATATGCTACTCCGGTGTGAACAGGGCGAACTGCGTTGCCAAATATATGCCTGGTGTACAGGATATTACGGATGAAAAGAAGGCCGAGTATCTTGCTGAGGCGGCTGTCCTGCGCACATGGTATTACACTCAGATGTGGAAGCTTTGGGGAAATATACCTTATTATGAGGTGAACCTTGAAGACCCTTATCTGTGTGACCAGTCTTCTGCAGATGAAGTATATGCTTCGATGGTGGCTTCTCTCGAGGCGGCGATTGACACGAAGGCGCTTCCGATGAGGCGCACTGCCGATATCGGAAGGGTTACATACGCTGCGGCCGCCATGCTTTATGCTGAAATCGTGATGTACCAGAATGACAAGGACCGCATGCAGAAGGCACTTGACTATATGGAGGAGATAATCGGAAGCGGACAATACAATCTTGTGGATGCGGCCGGTCTTGAGAAGATGTGGGAGCCGGCTGGTGAATGGAGTGCCGAGTCAATTCTGGAAATCAATTATTTCAGTGACGGTGCATACCGTTCATGGAGTTCTCCTTTGGTTGCCGGAGGAAGTGTAATCCCGACATTGTGCGGTGTTCCGAAGATTTCCGGCAGTTCAAAATTCGGCGGTGAGGGATGGGGATTCTTCCCGATGAGCGAAACTGCAGCCGAGGCCTTTGAGGAAGGTGACTTGCGCAAGGCAGTGACTGTGTACAGGCCTGCAGATGAAGGCGCTTCGTATGATGCCCGTTATCAGGATACCGGAAATTTCCTTGCAAAGACTCTTCCGAGGCTTGACGGAAACAGCGGCCAGATTGCCGATGCCGTGCTTAACTATAACAACAATGTGCGTCTGTACCGCTATGCCGAGACGCTTCTCAATGCTGCAGAGCTGATTGCGGTCCACGGATGCACGGGCAAGGGTTCTGCCGATACATATCTGAACGATGTACGTTCGCGTGCCGGCCTTGGCCACGTCTCCCCGAATCTTGACAATATTCTTCAGGAACGTCATGTCGAGCTTATGGGAGAAGGAAAACGCTATTGGGACCTTATACGTTTGGGACAGGCTTCACGTGTGCTGACTCCGGCTGCCGACAAGGGCGCTTACCGTACCGCGTCATGGTCTGAGAGCAAGAAATGGCTTCCTATACCTCAGAGCGAGATGGATGCTGCACAGGGAACTCTTAAGCAGAATAATTATTAGAAGCGGCAGGCTTCTTAAACATCGGAAGAATTATGAAATTATTTAAGAATATTACGGCATTCTTCGCTGTGGCCGCAATTGCATCCGGCTGTAACGCAGAATACCTTGAGATAGACCAGAACAAGGTTCCGCAGGCTGCTGATTTTCAGGTGAAAGTCGATGTGGACCAGGAGACCAACTATGTCACCTTTACGCTTGAAAACAAGAATATGGTCCCTATGTGGATTGTGGGGGATGACGCTGATGTCTCCGGAAAGAAAAAATATGCATACACGGGAAGCGGCACCATGCTACGTTTCCGTGATGCAGGAGAACATTCTGTAGAAGTCAAGGCATACAATGCGCATGGTGTGTCATTGGGCTCACGTGTGGTGACGTTCAATCTTGAGAATACATGGCGCAATCCTTTCGACCCGTCAAAGTATATCACTATGCTTGCCGGCTCGGAATCAAAGACATGGGAGTGGAACAGCACTGTTGACGGGCACTTCGGCTGCGGTCCTGATGCTTCTGACCCGGCCCAGTGGTATGCGGCCAAGGCCGGTGAGAAAGACGGTCTCGGACTTTATGATGACAGGCTCACATTCTCAGCAGACGGCAAATTCACCTGGAATCCTGGAGAAGGAGGAACTGTATTCGTGAATGCAGGCTCTGGATACAAGCCGGAATATAAAGAAGGTTCGGATGACTACCAGGTTCCTGCCGAAGAGTTCACTACAGACTATTCTTTTGAGAACAGCTGGAACGGTGCCGGAGTCGAAGAAGTCTACCTTGTGCTTCCTGAGGGCAAGAATCTGTCTTATATTCCTCACTTGACAGCACTCAACAATCCGCGTTATCTTGTCAAGGAGCAGACCGCAAAGCAGATTACACTGGTTATGGATGCCCCTACGGAGAACGGAGGCGGAGGAATTGCCTGGAAATACCAGTTTGTCGTTGAGGGCAGCGTCAAGCCAGATGATCCTTCCGGTCCGGTGTTTGACCCGAATTCTCCTGACAATCTGTGGCTGGGTGCCGTTACCGATGACCACCATTTCTGGTTTGCGGACAATAACTGGGCAGAGATTGCCCCGGCAACGGTCACTTCAAATGGCAACAGTCATGAGTTTGTGCTTCCTGAGGGAATCGGCGGAAATCAGTGGCAGGGACAGTTCTTCTTCCAGAATACAGGAATAGCTTCAAGCTCAGAGAAGAAATATGATTTCTATTGCGTGCTGAGCTCAACTGCAGACCATGCTGGCGTGACAATCAAGCTTTGTGACCAGGAAGATGACGGAGCAATAATCACTGACGGACGCTACGCGCTCAAGGCGTATGAGGATTACGAGGTCAAGGTTATGGCAGTTTCTGGTGTTGACAGCGATAATCTTAAGCTTGTGTTTGATTTCGGAGGCGGCCAGGGCGGTTCAACCGTAGTCGTAAAGGACATCATTTTCCGTGAGAGCACTGGTGAGCTTCCTCCGGTTCCGGATGATCCTACGATTTATGACCCGAACTCACCGGCCAATATGTGGCTTTCCATGAATATTTTGGAAATGTTCTATTTCTATGCTCCGGGCTGGAATCAGATTGCTGATCCTGTTCTTACCAAGGACGGAAATTCATATACGGTGTCTTTGCCTGAGGCCACGGGAGAACAGTGGCAGGCTCAGATGGCCTTCAAGACTGACATGTCCTCAAGTGCCGGAAAGAAATATGATTTTTATTGCGTGCTCAACTCCACGTACGACCATCCGGGAGTCACGATAAAGCTTGTTCTCGACGGTGATGACAATACTTTCTATTTTGCTGACAAGCATCGTCTCTCTGCCTATGAGGATTATGTGTACAAGGTGTCCGGTATGGATGGAATCGACATGTCCAGAATAAATCTTTTCTTCGATTTCGGAGGCAACAAGGCCGGAACTGAAATTACTGTAAGTGACATAATTTTCCAGGAGCATCAGGAGTAATGAGAATGTTTTCTGTAATATCTGCAGCACTTGTGGTTTGCTGCGCATGTGCCGGGCCGGCGGAAACGCCGGCCTTTCAGGGCACGCTTTCGTTTGGCCCTTCTGAGCTTGTCTTCGGATATGAGGAAGGCGAGACGGTCGTGACTGTTGAATCTGATTGTGAATGGGGTGCAGCTGTAAGCGACCCTTCATGGTGCACGATATTTCCTGGCGGAGGAGTTGCCGGAAAAACAGAGGTAAAGGTGAAGGTGCAGAAGAACCTGTTTGCGGAAGAACGTGAGAATTGCATAACTTTCCGCTATGGCCGTAAAACTGCCGAACTGCCTGTGGTACAGACTCCGAGCAGCGACGGGCCGCAGATGTTTGTTCCGGAAGGTTACAAGCTTTTCTGGAGTGACGAGTTCGAGGGCAATTCCTTGAATACTGACAACTGGACTGCCGAGACCGGTGCCGGAGGATGGGGAAATGCCGAACTTCAGTATTATACGGACAGGACTGAAAATGTGGCAGTACGTGACGGCAAGCTTGTCATAACTGCAAGGAGAGAGAATTACAACGGTGCTCCTGTGACTTCTGCCCGCCTTATCACGCTTGACAAGGTGAAGTTCCTTTACGGATATGTCGTGGCTTCCATAAAGCTTCCCAAGACTGCAAACGGCCTGTGGCCTGCATTCTGGATGATGGGCAACGATATCAGGACAAATCCTTGGCCCAACTGCGGTGAGACGGATATTTTGGAGATGGGACATGCCAACGGAATTGCAGCCGGAACCCAGGAGAAATTCCTGAACGGTGCCTGCCATTGGGGTGTGCCGGGGCATCAGTACTATGCCCATGACATAACCAACAGCTATTCCGTGCAGGACGGCAAGTTCCATACTTTCACCTGCATCTGGGACGAGGATTATATACGCATGTATATCGATCTCGAGACTTATCCGGACGCAAAGCCGTATTTTGAGATGAAAATTGTTGATTTCGGTGACAATGAATTCCGCAAGGAGAATTTCATCCTTCTTAATCTTGCCGTCGGAGGCAATTTCCCTGCAATATGGGACATCGGCCAGGTGACGGCTCTCAGGGATGGAGAGGCTGCCATGGAAGTGGACTATGTGCGGGTGTTCCAGAAGAAATGATAGATGAAACTGTACATGAAAAAGTATTTTAGAAATTTGACTGCTGCCGCTGTGCTTGCATCATTGGTTTCATGTTCCGGAACTTCGGATGAAGCGGAAAGGAAGGCTGACGAGCTGCTTGCGCGGATGACTTTGCGTGAAAAAATAGGACAGATGAACCAGGTCTCCGGCGGATACGGGCTTATGGATATGGCCGCCGCGGGAGAGGTCGGGTCAATCTTGAATTGCGTTGATCCTGTAGAGATAAATGCCGTTCAGAAGGCTGCTGTTGAGGAAAGCCGTCTTGGAATTCCGCTTATTGTCTCGCGTGATGTGATCCACGGCTTCAGGACGATTTTTCCCATACCTTTGGGTCAGGCTGCCACCTTTGATCCGGAGATTGTTGAGCGGGGTGCACGCGTGGCTGCTGTGGAGGCTTGTGCAAGCGGCGTCAGATGGACATTCTCACCGATGCTTGACGTGGCACGCGATCCGCGCTGGGGACGTGTTGCAGAAGGTTCGGGCGAGGACCCTTATCTGACTTCGCTTATGGGCATGGCCATGGTGCGGGGCTATCAGGGAGACTGTCTCGGAGAAGAGTCCTCAATGGCAGCATGCATAAAGCATTTTGCCGGTTACGGAGCTGCTGAGGGAGGACGTGACTACAATTCCACAATGATTTCCGAGCGTTCACTGCGCAATACGTATTTGCCTCCGTTCAAGGCATGCGCGGATGCCGGTGCCGCGACTTTGATGACTTCTTTCAATGAGATTGACGGTGTGCCTTCTACCGGCAACCGATGGCTTCTGAAAGATATTCTGCGTGATGAGTGGGGATGGGACGGAATGGTGGTAACTGACTGGAATTCAGCCGGGGAAATGATTGCACACGGCTTTTCGCGTGATCTGGAGCATTCTGCTGAGCAGGCTGTCAATGCAGGTGTTGACATGGATATGATGTCATTCGGCTTCATATCCCATCTGGAGCAGCTTGTGAAGGACGGGGCCGTGTCGGAAAAGGAGATAGACCGCGCTGTACGCAATATCCTTGTTCTGAAATACAGACTCGGACTTTTTGACAATCCTTATGTTGATACGGAGGCGTCTGCAAAGGTTGATTATGCCGGTGAGCATCTTGAGGCTGCATATCAGTGTGCGCTTGAGTCCGCTGTGCTCCTTAAGAACGATGACAGTGCGCTTCCGATAAAATGCGGCAGCAGGATTCTTGTCACCGGTCCTTTGGCCGATGCTCCTTACGAGCAGATGGGAACCTGGGCCTTTGACGGCCAGAAAGAACATACCGTGACACCGCTCGCCGCGTTGAGGCAGATTTACGATGTCATCTGGGAACCCGGCTTAGTGTACAGCCGCGACAAGGACAAGTCCTCATTTTCCAAGGTGCGTGCGGCCGCTTCCAAGGCTGATGCCGCCGTGGTTTTTGTAGGCGAAGAGGCTATCCTTTCCGGTGAGGCCCATTCCCTGTCTGACCTTTGTCTGCAGGGGGCGCAGAGCGAACTTATTGCAGAGGTTGCCAAAAGCGGGAAACCTGTTGTGGCCGTTGTAATGGCGGGACGTCCATTGACAATTGAACGTGACCTTGCCAATTGCGATGCAATGCTGTATGCGTTCCATCCGGGCACTATGGGCGGCCCTGCGATTGCAGATCTTATCTGCGGCAAGGTTTCCCCTTCCGGAAAGCTCCCTATGACTATGCTCCGTGATGCGGGACAGGCTCCATTCTATTATAACCACAACAACACAGGACGGCCTTGCAGCGGGAATGAGACTCTTCTGCATGACATTCCTGTCGGGGCGGGGCAGACTTCCTTAGGGTGTACGTCTTATTATCTTGATACGGGCTACGGTCCGCTTTTCCCGTTCGGCTACGGGCTCTCATACTCTTCTTTCTCATACGGAAAGCCGGAACTTGAGTCTTGCGTGCTTGAAAGGGACGGCATTTTGCGGGTTTCTGTCCTGTTGGAGAATACGGGGAACTGTGCGGCTACTGAGGTTGTCCAGCTTTATGTACAGGATTGCGTCGGAAGTGTAGTGCGTCCGGTAAAGGAACTGAAACGCTTCAGAAGGGTGGCGCTTGCTCCCGGAGAGTCTTGTACTGTCGGATTTGAACTTCCGGTTTCAGAACTGGCGTTCTGGAACGCAGACATGAAGCACGTGGTGGAGCCTGGAGATTTCAGACTCTGGTTGGCCGGGGATTCCGCTTCCGGAGAACCTGTGGGTTTCTGTGTCAGATAACCCGATGCCATGATTTTTTTGCAAAGGTGTAACGTAAAGGTTTTGAGTTGTCTCCGTTACGCCTTTTCTGATATTGTTGAGGACGGTGCCCGGCCATTCTCAGACGCATTCCCCGCCGGCCTTGCTGATTCAAAGATTTTTTGTGGTCGTAAGCCTTTGATTCTTAGTTACTTCCTGATATTCGTTGCCCCAAAAACGGGGCAGCGAATATCAGGAATCAGTTGATTCACAGCTGGTTGCGTACCACGCATTATGGAGTATATCTTTGGGAATGACACAAAAAAGTCTATTCAGAACGCATGGTTGTAAGCAAAAAGGAATAACTTTGTACAAGTCCGTGTGATAGAGCAGATTCGGGCAGATGGAATGTTCCGGTCTGCATGTCCTCGGGAAATTTTATATGATTCATATATGAAGAAGCTATTGTTCGCAATGCCGCTTGTGGCTGCGTGCCTGCTGTTCCTGGCAGGATGTGAGAAAGGGCCTGCCGAAAAAGAATATGTGCAGCCCGAAGGGTTTGCCTCCCTTGTGAAGGCCCATGAAGCAAAGGAAATATTTGACTGTGCCCAGGTGCAGGGGGATAAAGTCGTCCTGTCCTTCATTGGAGGACTCAGGCTGGAAATCCTGAATACTTCTTTCCGGATTTATGACTGCACAGGCGTAGCGCCTGCCGAAGTGCTGCTTTCCGAATCTGACGGAGAATGGATGCTTGGAGGGCATCTGAGCGGAGTCCCTTATACTCCTCAGCTGGCATCAGCCGATGCTTTTCCGGTGTATGTTTATTATGACAGTCTGACATTGTATGTATATGTCAGCAATGGGAAAATGTTGAAATTCAGAAGCATGGCCCTGATGCAGCGTATTCCTTCCGTGAGAATTTACACCGAAGGGCAGGCTCCTATACTGGACAAGAAAACTTATGTTCCAGGGACAATAACCGTTTCCGACCCGGAACTTCTGTACAGTGATGTCCCTGAATTTACCGCAGAGATGGGAATCAGGGGGCGCGGCAACTCTACGTGGGACTTTCCGAAGAAACCTTGGAAAGTCAAATTGAAGGAAAAGGCATCTCTTCTGGGCATGCCGGCCGACAAGGAGTGGTGTCTGCTCGCCAATTATGCTGACAGGACTCTGATCCGCAACATAGTGGCCATGCGCCTGTCGGAAATATGCGGATTCAGCTGGACTCCGCGCATGTGCAGTGTGGAGGTCTATCTCAATGACAAGTATCAGGGAGTATATACTTTCTCGGAGCATAAGAAAGTGTCTTCCGGCAGAGTAAATATTGATATTGCCAGTGCGGCAGACAATAGCGGTGATGCAATGACAGGAGGATACTATTTCGAGATAGAGCAGCAGCAGGATGCCGAGACATGCTGGTGGACTTCAATGAGTGTACCTATGATGTTCAAGGAACCGAAGATTCCTACCCAGGTCCAGTTGTCTTACGTCAAGGGATACTTCAATGATTTTGAGAAATCGTTGTACAGCAGTGATTTCGCTGACCCTGAGAAGGGATATGCCAAGTTCATTGACGTTGAATCATTCGTGAATTATTACATTGTGCAGGAACTTACAAAGAATATTGACGGCAATCTCCGTAAGAGTACTTTCATCACGAAAGAGAGGGGAAAGAAGCTGGAAATGTATCATTTGTGGGACTTTGACCTGACTATGGGGGCGTGCGGCTGTTTTCCTTGGGAAATCGGAGGCGGCCCTGAAAAGTTCTGGGTCAGGGATTACACTCCTGCCAATTATCGCGGAGACAACTGGTTCGGACTTATGTTCCGCGACCCGGCTTTTGTGAAAAGGGTTCAGGAAAGATGGAATGAACTGCTGCCGCAGCTGAGGACAATCCCTGATTATATAGATGAGCAGGTGTTCATTCTGGAGGAGGCGCAGAAAAGGAATTTTGAGGTCTGGAACATAAAGGAAGCAGTCGGCTGGGTAATGTTCCCTTCCCGCGGCTCGTATGAAAATGAGGTCGGATATCTCAAGGATTTCTATCTGAAACGTCTGGAATGGCTTGACGGACAGCTTGCCCTGTTGTAGACATTGTCCGATTCATCATACTGCAACGCCTCCGGTTTAATGACGGCCAGTGCGCCGATAAACCGGAGGCGTTGCTTTATTTTATCTTCCTGGTGTTCCGCTTGTGGAGTTTACCTGCGGTTCATTTGCGGCTTATGAGGATTTCCATAAGCTTTTCTGGTGTCATCTCCGTAAAATCATCTATGACCATGTCGCACAGATGTTCTATGGATTCACGTGGATTGGTGGTCGCAAGCCCTATTACAAATGCTCCTGAGGCTTTTCCGGCTGATATGCCATGAAACGAATCCTCGAAGACTACAGTTGTCCGCGGTGTACCTCCAAGCACGGACATGCCTTTCAGGAAACATTCCGGATCCGGTTTTGACTTTGTGAAATCCTCGCTTGTCAACACACGGTCAACAATTGACCTGAGTTCCGGCCTGGCCTTATGGACCTGCTCCATTTTTCTTGCATTGGAACTCGTCACAATTGCCGTCGGAATCCCGGCTTTCTTCAAGGCTCTGAGGAACGTGTCGGCTCCTTTGATATAGTCATAAGGCATGCTGCACTCCAGCTCATTGATTTTCTGTTCAATGAACTTCCTGTCTTTTTCATCCGGAAAGTGCTTTTCGAATATCTGGACGAGCGTCTGTCCCTTGATTTTTTGACCGAAATCTTTAATTCCGATATTGAAATCTTCCTTGCCGAGGCTGTTCCAGAATGCGGTGTAGATGCTCTCGGTGTCAGACACTACACCGTCAAAATCAAAGAGCACAACGCTCTTTCCTGTATGCATATCCATGTTTGTGCAGTCTTGTATGTTTGCCTGATTAAATTCCTGGAAACCGGTCATCACAAATGCTTGCAGATTCTTATTTCCTGGCTGCTATCATCGGCTCCTCCAAAGCTTTGTGCAGCTGCCTGTCATAGCGCAGACGTATTTTTGCCCCTGCCTCCTGGAACCAGTACCTTGTCGCAATCTCTTCTTCAATGAATGGGACAATCTCATTCTTTTTGAGCCTGATGAACTTCTCCTTGTCCATTTCGAGTGCCTTCCCGAGTGCATCAAGTTCCTGCGACATGGATTCTGCCAGGCCGTCTTTTTCAAGCTCTTTCTTCATCTGGTCATAAAGAGTCTTTGCGCTGCTCCTGTAGTCAAATTCCTGTGTCTTGGCAAACCTTATGAAATCCTCGAAATCCTCATCACTGAAATGGAAGTCATCCACTGCAGGAATACTTTCGTGACGCCGTGCATAGTCAATTACATACTGGTCAATCACGCCTCCGAGCACAAGTGCATATACAAGTCTGCTGTATGACTGCGATGCGACCTCAACATCCGGGGTTATTCCTCCTCCGTCGCGCACAGTCCTTCCCGAAGCAGTCCGGAATTCGCGTGTAAGCGAGTCCGGAATATGTCCTACGCTTCCGTCCTCATTGCGGTGCGTATAGTCGATGGCCTGTACGCATCTGCCGCTTGGAGTATAATATTTTGCCGTAGTCACCTTCATCTGTCCGTTATAGGCAAGTGGCCTTATCGACTGTACGAGTCCTTTGCCGTAGCTCCTCTGGCCCATTATTGTGGCCCTGTCCATGTCTTGCATTGCTCCGGCCACGATTTCAGAAGAGGACGCTGATGCCGAATCAATCAGTATGACAATAGGCATTTCCGTGTCTATCGGCTCTGTCGTAGTATAGTATTCTTTCTTGGAGTCGGCTGTATTTCCTTTTGACGAAACGACAAGAGAACCTTTTGGTACAAAAAGAGAAACGATGTTTATAGCCTCTCCCATGAGACCTCCTCCGTTGCCGCGAAGGTCAAGTACAAGCCGTTTCATGCCCTGGGATTTCAATTCAAGGAATTTCTGCCGCAGCTCTCCCGAGACATTGTCCGTAAAACCCCTTTGGAGGATGTAGCCTGTTTCTGCATCAAGCATTCCTGCATACTCAATGTCAGGAAAGTGTATCCTTTGTCTTACGATAGGAACCTCCACTGTGTCTGCCGTGCGCACTTTCTTCACCTTGAATGTGACTGTTGTACCAGGCTTTCCTTTCATCCTGTCGCTGCTTTCTTTGGTTTCAAGCCCCTTTGTAGGCATCCCGTCGATTTCGATGATTTCATCTCCGCATGACAAGCCGCTCTTGTGGGCAGGGGAACCGTAATACGGCTCATTTATTATCACGTTCCCGTCCTTTTTCTTATATATGATTGCTCCGATGCCTCCGTATGTGTTTGAAAGCATCATCTGGAGGTCCTCATTCTCTTCCTCAGGTATATAGATTGTATATGGGTCAAGTTCTTCGAGCATTGCATCGATTCCTGCCCTCATGATTCTGTCTATTGGCAGCGAGTCAACGTATGAACGGTTGAGTTCCTTGATTACCGAGTTGTGGATTTCAGTCCATTGGCCAAGTTTGAAACTTTGGGACTGGGCCGATGACGGTTCTGCCGCCGATGCAATCATGGCTGTTGCCATGATGAGTGTAATTATGTTTTTTTTCATCCTTCCGGAATTTTTTGTTTCTTTTCTTGAATGGTTATATGTGCCCGGAACCAGCCTGTGGTATGCACTTTGCTGGGCTTTGGCCGCCGGGGCATGAGTCCCTGCATATAACATGCCGCAAAAGTACGAAATATTTTATACCTTTGCAGCGGTTTAACAGTAATAAAAAATAAGCAGTTTTATGAAATTGGTTTTTGCAACGGGCAATAGCGGCAAACTGCGTGAGGCATCAGAAATTTTAGGCGAGGGCTTTGAGCTCGTTACCCCCGCGCAGGTAGGTGTTCCGGAGGACATTCCGGAGACAGGAAAAACATTGAGGGCCAACTCCATTCAGAAGGCCCAGTATCTTTATGACAAGAGCGGCAGCAATTGCTTTGCCGACGACACGGGGCTTGAGGTCGATGCCTTGGGCGGTGCACCGGGAGTCTATACGGCAAGATATGCCGGTGAGGACAAGGATTTCGTAAAGAATATGGACAAGGTGCTCCATGAACTTGAAGTTGTGGCCTCAGAGGCGAGAATGGCTTCTTCGCTTGGACTCAAGGTGAAGCCTGTTTCAAGAAGGGCGCGCTTCAAAAGCGTCATTACTCTTATCATAAACGGTGAAAAGCACATTTTCGAAGGCAGTCTGGAAGGTAAGATAGCATACGCAAAGTCAGGAAACGGCGGTTTCGGCTATGATCCGATTTTCATGCCTGACGAGTATCCTGGACAGACTCTGGCTGATATAACGGAAGAACAGAAAAATGAGATTTCCCACCGTGGCAAGGCACTCCGGGCAATGGGGAAGTGGCTTGCAGACAACTTCGCGGAGGGACGCCAGGCTTAGTTCTGAAGGCAGGACGCAAGTCTGTTTTTTTCGTCTGGAGACTCTTATGTTGTGATGCATTCAAATACGGACCTTATAATACTTCATGTCACCAAATGCGGCGAAAGTTCTGCCGTTGTCCACACTCTGAGCAGGGAATATGGGCGACGGGGACTTCTTGTGCGCGGAATGGGAAAGAAGACCTCAATGGCGCGCTTCCTGCCGCTGAATATTGTTGAGGCCAGTGTAATGCCCCCGAAGTATTCCAAGATGTACACTGTGAAAGATGTCGTCCCCAAATACGCTCTGAACGGCATACGCGGCAATGTCTTCAAGAATTCCATGACAATGTTCATGAGCGAGGTGCTGTTCCGGGTTCTGAAGGAGGGGAGTGCCGGGGAAGGACTTTATGAATGGTGTGAGAAGAATATCCTTTTGCTTGATGCCATAGACACGGATTTCAGCAATTTCCACATAAGGTTTCTCCTGGAATTTGCAGTCGCCTTGGGTTTCAGTCCCGAAGCCGGTGACCTTGTTCCTTTTGTGGGGGAACACTATCCGCTGGTGGAACGTTTCATGAAGGAGTCTTTTGCCGAATCGATGCTTATGCCTATGTCAGGGCAGGTACGGAATGAAATAGCAGAGGGAATCCTGCGCTACATAGAGTTTCACAGTGAAACGGCAGTGAATGTCAATTCCCTGAAAGTTCTCCGCGAACTTTTTGCCTGACATATATGATTGATTGCCCTGCCGTAAATCCGGGGCATTTCATTCTCCGCTGTTCCAGGTCTGTCGAAAAAATGGCAGACCTGGAACGCTTTTATATACATTCCAGGTCTGTAAAACAGAGAGTCATATTAAACAACGGTGAAATATGACAGGACTGTCGGCATCAGTCAAGATTCCTATATCCTGTCTCCTTGACTTCATCAATGACCTTCAGCAGGTACTGCCCGTACTGGTTCTTCAGCATCGGGGCGGCCAGTTCCCGCATCCTCTCTTCTGTTATCCATCCCTGTCTGTAGGCAATCCCTTCCAGACATGCCACTTTCAGCCCCTGCCGCTTTTCAAGCACCTCTATGTATACAGATGCCTCTGACAGAGAGTCGTGCGTTCCCGTGTCAAGCCAGGCAAACCCTCTTCCAAGTGTCTGTACCTTCAGTTCACCGTCTGCCAGAAAACGCTGGTTTACCGTGGTTATCTCGTATTCTCCGCGCGCAGAAGGCTTGATGTTCTTTGCGACATCCACTACCTTGTTGGGATAGAAATACAGCCCCACGACGGCATAATTGCTTTTCGGATGTTCCGGCTTCTCCTCTATCGACAGGCAGTTGCCGGACTTGTCAAACTCCGCCACACCATAGCGCTCAGGGTCGCTGACCCAATAGCCGAAAACGGTAGCCTTGCCATCCTGGTCAGCCGTCCGGACAGCCTCCCGTAGCAGGCCGGTGAATCCTGCGCCATGAAAAATGTTGTCGCCCAGAACAAGACACACACTGTCATTGCCGATGAAGTCTGCACCTATAGTAAAAGCTTGGGCAAGACCGTCCGGAGAAGGCTGTTCTGCATATTCAAAATGAACACCATAATCAGAACCGTCACCGAGAAGACGCCTGAATCCCGGCAGGTCATGCGGGGTAGAGATGACAAGAATCTCCCTGATGCCGGCAAGCATGAGCACCGAGATGGGATAATATACCATCGGTTTGTCGTAGATCGGCATCAGCTGTTTCGATATTCCCTTGGTGATGGGGTAGAGACGGGTGCCGGAACCGCCGGCCAGTACTATTCCTTTCATGTGGTTGCTGTCATTTGTCGGTTAAACAATATATCTTGCCGACAACAGCCGTCGGCAATTGCAAAAATATACATAAAATATGAGCATGGCAACTCTTGTCACTGATGATGTTGAATAAGTTTTTGTTGTTCCGCTCTTTGTTCTGCTCCTCCATCCGGTGCCTGTTGCAGCAGTATCAGAAAAATCGTTAATTTTGTCACGGCAAAACGGTAATGGTATCGCAGTTTTACCGACTGACATTTTAGCTATTCGGTTTCTGTGTTTCAAACAATTTTAAAAGACTATGAACATATTGATAATCAGCAATTATTTTTACCCTCAGAATCTTATAGCTTCATTCAGAATCAATGCCTTCGCCAAATATTTCCATGAAGCCGGACATGACGTCACGGTTCTGACAGTTGGCGATAAAGACATTATTACCCAATGGGAAGGATGTGAGGTGCACTATCTGAAAGATTTGATAATGTCCGAGCGAAAGTTGCAGATAATTTCTAAATCACCCGAGCCCCAGCGAATGCCCCTCGGGGTTGCCGAGAAGCCTGTCAACGGTACGTATAACCACCCTGATGATGTCGATGTTCTTCCACTCGTTGAACCCGCCGATGTTGTACGTCTCGGCAACTCGTCCCCTGTGGAAGATGAGGTCTATGGCCCTCGCGGAAGTACTCCACGACGCCGCGCTCGCGCTTCGGGAGGTTCTCCATGCGAAGGACACCGTCACACTCAGGCTCGGGAGGGGAGAACAGCGAGAAGAACCACCCCGCGGCCTTGCCGGGGAGGCCGAGGACATAGGACCACCACGCCACACGCTGGTGCTCGAGCATGTAGTCCAGGAGAGTCGTGGACAATTCCCCGTCAACTGTCTCCACCTCAAGACCAAACAGACCGAAAATGAACGGAACCGAATGGACTACGTCTGGAAACAGGGAAGCATTTATCGCGTCTACACTGTTGTCCAAACTCACGAAATATTTGAAAAAAATGCCATGGGGGGGGGGATTTTTCATACTGAAGTGCCGGAAAATATTTGGTATTTTATCATATTTAGTATAGTTTTGCAGAACTATGGGCTTGAAAATTTCCTGTTGGAATCTTCCCAAGACGTATCGGTTGAGTATTTGGATTAATACAAACTGACTGCATTTATGACAAGTGCAATATATGTCTATCATGATTGTGTACTCCTTTTCCGGCGGACGGACGTCGCAGAAAAGGGGAATGGAAGTAGTATTCGTGTGTGATGGGAATAATCGGTGAAAAGATAAGTTGGTACGCCATTAAAGTATTCTGGAACAAAGTATTCGATGTGGAAAAGGTATTGAAGGCCGACGGGTGCGAGAGCTACATCCCATGCCGCAAAGTTGTGACAGAAGGCAAAGGTGGACAGGCATGCGGGCGCAAGACAATCATTCCGTCGCTGATGTTCTTCCGCTCCACGGAACAATATGCCCATGATCTTCAGGCAAGGCTTACTGACCGTATAATGCTGTATACATACCTTGACAAAAACAATGTAAGACACCCTTTCCCCATACCGGAGAAAGAAATGCAGATGTTCATGCTCGTGACATCAGCCGATGATGACGGCCTGGAGTGCTATCATGAAGAATACATGAGGCATAAGGTCGGAGAGAAGGTACGCGTTACCGGAGGACTGTTCAAGGGAGCTGAGGGCTATATAAAGCGGATAAAGCACAACCGGCGGCTGACTGTCACCGTGACAGGAGTCTGCATGGTCGCCACATCATATATAGAGCCATATTTTCTTGAAAAGATTGACTGATCAAAATAACACTATAACCTTACTTAAACGATTTGTGTATCATGGAAATTTATTATTTGACACTCTTCATTGCTGCAATGCTCAGTACTTGGTGCATTTATAAAAGTGTCCATAAAATTGCAGTAATAAAAAATATCACAGACAACCCGGACGCACGCAAACTGCAGAAAGTACCTGTTCCGTGCCTTGGAGGCGTTGCCGTCTTTTTCGGAATGATTGTAGCCCTGCTTGTGGCAGGTGTGGAATTTGAGGCGTCAAAGACATTTACCGTCGTTTGCGCATTTACGATAATGCTGTATATCGGCACGATGGATGATATCCTGTCGCTTTCGCCGATGCTGAGGTTTTTTGTGGAAATATTGGTGGTCGTCCTTCTTATTTATGGCGGATGCGGATGCATCGATGACTTTCATGGACTGTGGGGACTGCGTGACATTCCGGACTGGATTGCCATACCTCTCACTATTTTCGCATGCGTCGGCACAATTAATGCAATCAATCTCATGGACGGTGTCAACGGGCTAAGTTCCGGATACTGCATCATGGCATGTATAGCGTTCGGTGCGGCCTCAATGTGGGCCGGAGACATGAAAAGTGCATCATTCGCAGTAATTTCCATCGGCTCGCTCATTCCATTCTTCTGTCACAATGTTTTCGGGGACAAGTCCAGAATGTTCATCGGCGACGGCGGAACGCTGCTCATGGGCACAATCATGGCCAACTTCATCATGAGCGTACTCAGAAACGACTCACCTCTGTCTTTTGTGGCTCACGATGACTTCGGGTTCATTCCGTTTGTTCTTGCAGTCCTTGCAATTCCGGTTTTTGACACCCTTCGTGTCATGACGGGCCGTATATTTCGCGGCACCTCTCCGTTCAGTCCGGACAAGACCCATTTGCATCACATGTTTTTCCGTCTGCAGTTCTCACATATCTTCACAACGGTAACAGAGATTGCAATGAACTTATTCATTATTGCCGCATGGTTTGCAAGCTGGCGCCTTGGAGCTTCTGTGGATGTCCAGCTGTACATTGTCATTGTTTTGGCATTTCTGGCGACATTCGGATTTTATTGGTATGCTGAGTCACAGGAAAAACGTCAGGGCCGCGGATGGCGTATACTTGTCAAAATCGGTGACTCTACCCACGTAAGACACAAAAGATGGTTCAAAAGATTTACAGCTGTTCTTGACAAAGGATACTATGAATATAATAAAGACTGAAATTGACGGGGTTGTCATTCTGGAACCACGTATTTTCAATGATTCGAGAGGGTATTTCTTCGAATCATTTTCAGAAAGGGATTTCAACAACAATGTACGCCAGGTGCATTTTGTGCAGGATAATGAAAGCAAGTCAACTTATGGTGTACTGAGAGGACTTCATTTCCAGAAGCCTCCATACGCCCAAAGCAAGCTTGTGCGCGTAATCAAAGGAATGGTTTTGGATGTTGCCGTGGATATTCGACGCGGCTCTCCTACTTTCGGAAAGCATGTTGCCGTAGAACTCTCGGAAGACAATCACCGCCAGTTCTTTATTCCGCGCGGATTTGCACACGGATTTGCAGTTCTCACGGACGAAGTAGTCTTCCAATACAAATGCGACAATTTCTATGCTCCGCAATCAGAAGGGGCGATTGCATGGGATGATCCTGAGCTTGGGATAAACTGGAAAATACCGGCTTCAGATGTGATTCTTTCTGACAAGGACAGGTGCCATCCTCATTTGGCACAGGCAGAATGGCTTTTTGATTATAACGAAAATCTATATTGAAGAAACAGGTAATTACGATACAGACAATGAAGATTTTTAAAATTTCAGTTGTATTGCTGATGATGCTGTGCATCGCTTTTCCATTGAATGCGCAGATGAGTGATGCTGCCGTAAAGAATTATGTAAAAACAGGTTTGGCAGCAGGAAAATCTCAGCAGGAAATAGCAAAGGAGCTTGCCGCCCGCGGTGTCACGCGCGAGCAGGCTGAGCGCATAAAAAAGAATCACGAAGAGAGCCAGAATTCAGATGAGGCAGTCCGCTCTGCCGGAATACAGGAAAGGGAGCGCCGGAGAGACTTGGGTATCAATGAAAGCAGCGCCAGTGATTTCGACATGCTGACCGCTGATGTTCAGGACGTTACGGAAGTATCTAACGCACAGGCCGCAAGACTCGTATTCGGACGTAACATCTTCACTAACCGCAATCTGACATTTGCCCCGAGTTCAAATCTTCCTACGCCGCTAAACTACAAGCTCGGTCCGGGGGATGAAATAATTATCGACATCTGGGGCACCAACCAAGCCACAATACGCCAGACGATTTCTACGGAAGGGACAATCAATATACCTGATCTCGGGCTTGTCAACCTTAACGGGATGACAATCAAGGAAGCCGACGCATATATGCGCCGTATGCTGGGAAGGATCTACTCGGTCGACGGATCTGACGCCGGATCTGAAATAAAGCTTACACTCGGCAATATCCGCACTATACAGGTCAATATGATGGGCGAAGTGGCAGTGCCAGGGACATATTATCTGTCCTCATTCTCGAACATCTATCATGCTCTTTATCGTGCGGGCGGCGTCAGCAGCCTCGGGTCGCTCCGTGACATAAGGCTCATCAGGAACGGCAAGACCATAGCTTCACTTGATGTATATGAATTTATACTTGAAGGCAAATCTCCTGACGACATTATGCTGCAGGAGGGAGACATCATAATCGTCCCTGCATACAAAATGCTTGTAGATATTTCAGGCAACGTGAAACGTCCGATGGTTTATGAGATGAAAGACGGTGAGACAGTCAATGATCTTCTTGAATATGCAAGCGGATTTATGGGAGATGCATACCGTAGCAGTATGCGGATGATACGCCAGAATGGAAGAGAATATAAAGTCTACACCATAAATGAACCTCAGTATGCGTCGTTCAAACTTAAGGACGGAGATGCACTCACTGTCGGTTCAATGCTGGATCGCTTTGAAAACAAAATCGAAATAAAAGGTGCGGTATACCGTCCCGGAATCTATGAATTAGGCAGTGAGATTTCTACCGTAAGGCAGCTGGTTGAGAAAGCGGAGGGACTCAAAGGCGATGCATTTACAAACCGTGCACTCCTGCAGCGTGAAAAAGAGGACCTGACTTTGGAAACAATCCCTATTGATATAGCCTCCATAATGAGCGGTTCCTCTGAAGATGTGCTTCTGCAGAAAAATGACATATTGTTTGTATCAAGCATACACGACCTAAAGGATATAGGGAATATCACAGTATATGGCGCAGTCGCAAAGCCCGGTACTTTTATCTTTGCTGACAATACAACTCTCGAAGACATCATTATGCAGGCCGGCGGGCTTCTCGAATCTGCGTCCGTAGTAAAGGTTGATGTCAGCCGCAGGGTCAAGGATCCGGAATCAACCCACTTGACAGACACGCTTGCACAAGTCTTCACATTCTCCTTAAAAGACGGCTTTGTGATTGACGGAGAATCCAATTTTGTTCTGAAACCTTATGACCAGGTCTTTGTTAGACGCAGTCCTGCATACCATGTGCAGACCAATGTTATGGTTACAGGAGAAGTGACATTCCCCGGGTCCTACGTTCTTACAAACAAAAATGAGCGGCTTTCCGACCTTGTAGCAAAAGCAGGCGGCACATCCCAGTGGGCATATATCAAAGGAGCAAGACTCTCAAGGCTGATGACCCCGGGCGAAAGAGCCAGGACGAAGGCGACCATCCAGTTCATTGACAATGCACAGGACAGCATAAATGTCAGCAAGCTGGAGCTTGAAAGCAGATATTATGTCGGTATCGACCTTGAAGAAGCTCTCAACAATCCGGGCGGAGAGGCCGACCTCGTGCTCAGAGAGCATGACCAGCTTCATATCCCTCTCATGGTCAACACTGTCCGTGTCACAGGAAATGTGATGTACCCTAATGTTGTCACATATAATTCCCAGATGACAGTACGTGATTTCATCACAATGGCCGGCGGATACGGCTTTCAGGCCAAAAAGAACAGAGCATACGTCATATATATGAACGGAACTGTTGCACGGGCCAGGAGGAACAGCAGTGAAGTGGTGCAGCCGGGCTGTGAAATCATTGTTCCGGAAAGGCGCAAGAGTCAGCAGTCTCTTGAAAAGATAATGTCAATAGCGACAACAACGGCATCACTTGCAGCAATGATTGCGACAGTTGGCAACCTTGTCAAATAACAATTGAAGAAATGGCAGATTACAAAGACAATATAGAATGCGGAAATTCTGCGGAAACGGCGGAAATTGACCTTATGGAACTGGCCGGAAAGTTATGGAAAGGCCGGAAGTTTATTCTGAAGTGCTGCGCCGTCGGGGCTGTAATAGGCCTGGTGATTGCTTTCAGCATTCCGAAACGCTATCGCGCATCGGCAGTGCTGGCTCCGGAGACGGAGCAGAAAGTGGGAGGCGGCGTAAGTTCAATTGCAAGCATGATGGGCGTGAGTTTGGACAACAGTGTAGACG
This sequence comes from uncultured Bacteroidales bacterium, assembly GCA_947177525.1. Lineage (GTDB taxonomy): Bacteria > Bacteroidota > Bacteroidia > Bacteroidales > UBA932 > Cryptobacteroides. Next base: position 72,522 of record CAMWUW010000001.1, read on the forward strand.
CGATAAATGCTTCCCTGTTTCCAGACGTAGTCCATTCGGTTCCGTTCATTTTCGGTCTGTTTGGTCTTGAGGTGGAGACAGTTGACGGGGAATTGTCCACGACTCTCCTGGACTACATGCTCGAGCACCAGCGTGTGGCGTGGTGGTCCTATGTCCTCGGCCTCCCCGGCAAGGCCGCGGGGTGGTTCTTCTCGCTGTTCTCCCCTCCCGAGCCTGAGTGTGACGGTGTCCTTCGCATGGAGAACCTCCCGAAGCGCGAGCGCGGCGTCGTGGAGTACTTCCGCGAGGGCATATCGGTGAGCGTCGACAAGAAGACCGGCCGCACGGACCTTTCCCTTGAGATGCAGGACCCTCTTGTGGCCGCGGCTGTCATGGAGGCAGTCGTCTCCGGCCTTAAGGACTATATGTGCTCTTACCGTACATCCAAGGCCCGTCAGGACGTTGAGAACCTGTCGGTGATATGCTCGGAGCGTAGGGCGGACTACTACCGCGCCCAGCAGGCCTACGCGTCCTACCTGGACGCGAACAAGAGCGTCGTGCTTCAGTCCGCCCAGGCCGACCGGGAGCGCCTCCGCCAGGAGATGGACCTGGCCTACCAGGTGTACTCTCAGGTTTCCGCGCAGCTTGAGGCCGCCCGTGTGAAGGAGCAGCAGGCCAAGCCTGTTTTCGCGGTGATAGAGCCGGTTACGGTTCCCCTGCGGAAGTCGGCCCCGGGGCGCGTGAGGATTCTTGCGGGCTTCGTGTTCCTGTTCGGCTGCGCGGGTGCCGCGTGGGAGCTCTTCGGGCGTGCGTTTTGGCGCACACTCAGGGAGTCGGCAGCCTGCGGGGAGGAATGAATGACGTGCCGCCGCCCTCCCGCCCGCGCAGGGGACAAGGGGAGGGTGGGCGGGTGGATCTTTTGCCTTCGCGCACGATGACTGAAAATAACCTAAGGGACATGCTGTCCGAAAACACATTGATCGCAGAGGAAATCTGAAGATGAATACCATTCAGCTAAATTTGATAAAATCATGAAAATAGCAGTTGCAGGAACTGGATACGTTGGTCTATCCATAGCTACGCTCCTCGCACAGCACAATGAAGTTGTAGCTGTAGACGTTATTCCTGAGAAAGTCGAAAAAATTAATAATCGAATTTCACCGATACGGGATGAGTATATAGAAAAATTCTTCTTGCAAAAGCAGCTTAATCTGTATGCTACGCTTGATGGAGAAAAAGCGTATAAGGAAGCTGATTTTGTTGTAATAGCTGCTCCGACCAATTATGATCCTCAGAAAAATTTTTTCGACACCCATCATATAGAAGATGTCATTAATCTTGTTCTGAAAGTAAATCCGAATGCAGTGATGGTTATAAAAAGTACCATTCCTGTAGGTTATTGCAATTCATTATATGTAAAATATGCGCAGAAATTCAGAGAGAATGGCTTATATGATCATAAACTCAACCTGCTGTTTTCACCTGAATTTCTACGTGAAAGCAAGGCTCTTTACGATAACCTCTATCCAAGCAGAATCATAGTCGGATATCCAAAGTCTTGTATCAAGGCTAATGAGGAAAATGAGGCCATAAATACCATAGCCGGTGAGCATCTTGATTTGGCTGCGGAACGGTTCGCCCGACTTCTTCAGGAAGGAGCACTGAAAAAGGACATTGATGTCCTTTATATGGGACTTAAAGAGGCGGAGGCTGTTAAGCTATTTGCAAACACTTATCTGGCGCTCCGTGTAAGCTATTTCAACGAGCTGGACACTTATGCTGAGATGAAAGGACTTGACACTAAGGCAATTATTGATGGCGTGGGGCTTGATCCACGCATTGGGACGCATTACAATAATCCGAGCTTCGGGTACGGAGGATATTGTTTGCCTAAAGATACAAAGCAGCTTCTGGCAAACTATCAGGATGTTCCTCAAAACATGATGTCTGCAATTGTAGAAAGCAACAGGACTAGAAAGGATTTTATTGCGAATCAGGTACTTGCAAAGGCCGAATATTACACAGAATCAAGCGATTGGAGCAAAGCGAAGGAACAGAATGTTGTCATAGGAATATATCGCCTCACCATGAAGTCCAACTCGGACAATTTCCGTCAGAGTGCGATTCAGGGCATAATGAAGCGGATCAAGGCAAAAGGAGCTACAGTTATCATTTATGAGCCGACCCTTCCTGATGGTGAAACATTCTTCGGCAGCATGGTAGTCAATGATTTGGCAAAGTTCAAGGAAAGAAGCAATTCCATCATTGCCAACCGTTACGATACATGTCTCGACAACGTGAAGGGTAAGGTTTATACGCGAGATATTTTTCAAAGGGATTAAAAATGGTGACTTATAATATAAGCCTTGACGACAAGGTAGTGCTGGTAACAGGAGTTGCCGGATTCATAGGAGCTAATTTGGCCAAACGTCTATTGACAGAGTTTGGACATGCTACAGTAATCGGTATAGACTGCATTACTGATTATTATGATGTCAGTTTGAAACATGATCGGCTGAAAGAATTGGCCGCTTTCGGAAACAGGTTCATATTCATAAAAGAAAGCATTGCTGACAAACAGGCTATTGAACAAATTTTTAATGACTATCATCCACAGGTGGTAGTAAATCTTGCTGCACAAGCAGGTGTGAGATATAGCATCACGAATCCGGACTCGTATATTGAGAGCAATCTGATAGGTTTTTATAATATTCTTGAGGCCTGTCGCCATCATGAAGTAGAGCATCTTGTCTATGCGTCATCATCGAGTGTATACGGGAGCAATAGTAAAGTGCCGTACAGCATAGAAGATAAGGTTGACAATCCGGTAAGTCTTTATGCTGCTACAAAGAAAAGTAATGAATTGATGGCTCATGCATACAGCAAATTATACAATATTCCGAGTACGGGTTTGCGGTTCTTTACGGTTTATGGCCCTTGTGGGCGGCCGGACATGGCATATTTCGGCTTTACGGATAAGTTGCTGAAAGGTGAAAAAATCCAGATTTTCAATTATGGAAACTGTAAACGCGACTTTACATATATTGATGATATCGTTGAAGGCATAGTACGTATTATGCGGCATGCACCGGAAAGAAAGACAGGTGAGGACGGTTTGCCGGTTCCTCCTTATAAACTGTACAATATAGGCAATAACAGTCCTGAGAATCTTTTGGATTTCGTGCAGATTCTGCAGGATGAATTGATGGAGGCCGGCGTATTGCCTCACGACTATGATTTTAATTCCCATAAAGAACTTGTCCCGATGCAACCTGGTGACGTGCCTGTGACGTATGCAGATACTTCTGCATTGGAAAAAGACTTTGGCTTTAGACCACAGACTTCATTGCGCGAAGGCTTGCGCAAATTTGCAGAGTGGTATAAGAAGTATTGCCGCTGATATATATGCTGTGAAACACAGCAGGAATGAATAGATATGGATCAAGTTTCAAGTCACGCATCCAATATCGTAGCAAATAATAGGAGAATCGCCAAGAATACATTGCTCTTGTACGTCAGAATGATTATTCTGATGCTCGTTTCTCTATATACTTCAAGGATTCTGCTTGATCAGCTTGGTGTTGAGGATTATGGAATATACAATGTTGTAGGAGGAGTCGTTGCCATGTTCTCGTTCCTTAATTCAGCCATGTCGTCAGCTACGCAAAGATACTTGACATTTGAACTTGGCTCAGGTAATTTGGAACAACTGAAAAAAGTATTCATCACCAGTGTCAATATTCATGTTTTAATTTCTGTTATTGTCATTGTTTTATCAGAAACGATAGGATTATGGTTCTTATATAACAAACTGATTATTCCTCCGGATAGAATGAATGTAGCGTTTTGGGTGTTCCAGTTCTCCATTTTATCTACAGTCATAATGTTTATCAGTGTTCCTTATAACGCGGCAATAATAGCACATGAAAAAATGTCTGCGTTTGCATATGTCTCGATATTTGAGGCTGTACTTAAACTCATGATAGTCTATTTATTAATGATATCAAATGGAGATAAACTTCTTATTTATTCATTCTTGATATTATGTGTCCAGATCCTAATACGATTAATATATGGGTTGTATTGCAGAAAAAATTTTGAAGAGGCCCAGTATCATCTGATATTTGACAAAAAACAATTCAGGGAGATGCTCGGTTTTTCAAGCTGGAACCTGTTCGGGAATATGGCTGCTGTTGCTTTTACACAAGGGGTAAATATCTTGTTGAATATGTTTTTCGGGCCAGTGATTAATGCCGCAAGAGGAGTCGCGGTTCAACTTCAGAGTGCTGTGTCTCAATTTTCTTCCAACTTTCAAACAGCGTTGAATCCGCAAATTACAAAATCTTATGCGGCAAAAGATTACAAATATATGCACAGTCTCATATATCGTAGTTCAAGATTTACTTTCATATTGTTGTATTGTATTTCTTTGCCTGCATTTCTGGAAACGGACATGTTGCTTGGATTATGGTTGAAAGATGTTCCGCAGTATAGTGATATTTTTCTCCGCATTATGTTATGTATTACCATAATAGATGCGGTTGCCAATCCACTTATGATTTCGGCACAAGCAACAGGTAATGTGAAAAGATATCAATCTATAGTAGGGTCTGTACTATTGATGATTCTCCCTATATCATACATCGTGCTTAAATTGGGTGGTAATCCTCAGTCCGTATTTATAGTTCATTTTATAATATGTATTGTTACTTTTATTGTCCGACTTTACATTATTAAGCCTATGATTGGACTAGACGTACGGGAATATTTCTATAGCGTTATATTACGATGCATTGTAATCGCATTAACTGGCTCCGCATTGCCTATTGTCGTGGCTTACTTTTTAGATAAATCAATTCTCTCTTCCATGTTTGTATGTTCAATCGCATTTATTTCTGCATTAACTGTTTCTTTTGTATTTGGTATGACAACAGGAGAAAAAATAGTTGTCCTTGATAAAGTACGGGCCAAATTTCAAAAAGTATGGTTGCGTTATAAATAATTGAACGATTCGTTAGTGGAACATAATTTCTTTTTTTACAAATTTAAATGATTGTAATTAACGATAAGCAGAATTGTTGTGGATGTTGGTCTTGTGTACAGGCTTGTCCAAAGAAATGTATTTACATGCTCGAGGACAATGAAGGTTTTCTGTATCCATCTGTGCAGATTCCGAATTGTGTGGACTGTGGACTTTGTGAGAAAGTTTGCCCGATAATAAATCAAAGTGAAGCGAAGATGCCGATGTACGTGTTGGCAGCAAAGAACAATAACCTGGAAACAAGAATTGCAAGTTCTTCCGGAGGTATATTTACACTTATAGCAGAAAAGATTATTTCCGATGGTGGCGTAGTATTCGGTGCCAGATTCAATGATAATTGGGAAGTTGTGCATGACTGTAGTGATACATTATTAGGACTGTCTGCATTTCGTGGTAGCAAATATGTACAGAGCCGTATAGAAGACTCATATTTAAAGGCAGAGAAATATCTCAAGGCGGGACGTAAGGTTTTGTTTAGCGGGACTCCTTGCCAAATATCTGGATTGAAACTTTTCTTAAGAAAGGAATATTACAATCTTATTCTTGTAGATTTTATCTGCCATGGTGTGCCTAGCCCTGGCATTTGGAGACGATACCTTAAAGAAAATTTTGTCATGTCCCAATGTGGCAGAAGTTGTGAGGAAAATATAGTTTCATCTCATTACAAGACGACGCCCATATCTTATATCAGCTTTAGAGATAAATCATTCGGGTGGAAAAATTTTCATTTTGTCGTACGAAGCAACTCTACCTTACCTCATTCAAGTAAAAATTCTGTTATAGAGTCTGAATGCCATAAAGAGAATAGCTTTATGAAGGCATTTCTTACGAATCTTATACTTCGTCCAAGTTGCTATTCTTGTTCATTTAGAGGAGGGAAAGCCGGAAGCGACGTGACCCTCGCTGATTACTGGGGGATACAAAATGTAGACCCGGATTTTGATGATGATTTAGGAGTGAGTGCAGTACTTGTCAATACGATAAAAGGAGATGAATTGCTGAGACATATTAATTGTGATAAGAGGACATCTGAATATGATGCAATCATTAAATATAATGAAGCAATCATTAAGTCTCCTGTAAAACCAAAATTCAGAAAAAAATTTATGGATTTATTGGAGCTTGGAAAGCCTGTGTCAGACATTTCTGCAGAACTGACTAAAAAGATGAAGCCAAATCTTGTCAGAAGGGCTATAAATAAATTTAAAAAGGTACTGGCAAAATGAAAATTTGTATATTGACCCAACCGTTATATACTAATTATGGCGGACTTCTTCAAGCTTATGCCCTGCAAACAGTATTGAAAAACTTGGGACATGAAGTTGTGACTGAAGACCGTAGGTATGATAGTCACCTTACATTGATTGAACGGCTTAAACGCATCAATTGGATACGAACGTTGACAGGCAAAAGAAAAATTTATTATCCTGACAATCAAGAGATGAAAGTGATTTCCCAATACACTGACCAATTTATTAAAAAACACATTTCCGTTACAGGGCCAGTATTGTCACATGATGATAATGAAATTCGTAATTTAGCCTTTGATGCATACATTGTCGGCAGTGATCAGGTCTGGAGGCCGATGTATTCTCCGAACCTAAAAAATTATTTTTTGGATTTTACTGCAGGAAAAAATGTCAAACGTATAGCTTATGCTGCCTCATTCGGAACAGACCGATGGGAGTTTACACCGGAACAGACAAAAGTCTGTTCGGAACTTGTAAAAAAGTTTGATGCAATTTCTGTCCGAGAAGATTCAGGAGTAAATTTATGCAGGGAACATCTTGGTGTTAAAGCTGTTACCATGCTTGATCCTACGTTGCTTCTGGATAAGGAAGAATATATTAATCTTGTCTTTTCTGAAGATGAGGCTGAGCATGACGGCAATGTAATGACATACTTTCTTGATAGAACAGAATTGAAGGATGCGATTACGAAAGAAATATGCAGAAAACTGAGTGGCAGACCATTTTGTGTCACTCCTGAGAAAAAATATAGTGATGTAGGGCCAAAAGGCTTGTATAAGTGTGTATATCCATCTGTGACATATTGGCTAAAAGGGTTTATGGATGCGGAATATATTGTTACAGATTCATTTCATGGCACTGTGTTTTCTATCATCTTCAACAAACCTTTCATTGCTGTGGCGAATAAGGAGAGAGGTCTCAGCAGGTTTGTATCTCTCTTAGAAATGTTTGGTCTGGAAGACAGGCTGGTGTTTTCTATAGAAGATGTCTCAGAAGATTTGATTTTTCATGATATAGATTTTGCTAGAGTCAATTCAATCAGGAAAGCAGAGCAGGCAAAAGCTTTTTCGTTTTTAAAAAAATCGTTACAATAATTATGAATCATTCACCGTTAATTTCTATAATTATTCCTGTCTATAAAGCTGAGAATTATATTCGCAAGTGCGTGGATAGCCTTCTTGCTCAGACTTTTAAGGATTATGAAATTCTTCTGATTGATGATGGCAGCCCAGACAGAAGTGGTGAAATCTGTGATGAATATGAAACAAAAGATAGTCGTATAAGAGTTTTTCACAAAGAGAATGGTGGGGTCTCGAGAGCAAGAAATTTAGGCATTGACAATGCTTTAGGGCTATGGATGGTTTTTGTTGATTCAGATGATTGGGTTGAACCAAATTATTTGCAGACTTTGTTTGAGGCAACAGCGAATGGCTCAGTTGAATTTGTTGTATCCGGTATTCGGTATTTTTTTGCACACAAAAAGCAATATTATACAATGTTTTCATATCCTGATAGTGTCATTGATATAGATGAGATGCCTGAAGCCATCCGTGATTTACAGTTATTAAAAAATGGATGTCCAGTAGCCAAATTGTATCAGACAAAAATTATCAGGGAGAATCATTTGTGTTTTGATGTTGATATGTCAATAAATGAAGATCATTTGTTTGTAATACAGTATTATAATGCAATTGATAAGATGGCAACGGTGCATGCAATTTCGTATAATTATTTTTTTGATTTTCAGGTTCCGTCGCTGACTAAAACTTATCATTCATCTGAGGAGTTCATTAAAATTGCAGAAATAATGTCAAGAGAATTTGCCAAATTTACAAATCGCTATCCCAATATAACAAATGAGTATTGGGAACCTGTTAAAGAAATATTTGGCTTACAGCAAATTGTTAAAGCAATTGACAATTCCATTTGTAGCGAAAGTCCGAATGCCGTTCTTGTAAAGGTTAGAGATTTGTTGTTACAAGACGCAGACAGGATATCTAAGCCAATTGCTGTATTTCAAAGAATGCGTTTTGCCCTTTTGCTGAACCAGCATTATGATATGTTGTTAATGCAAACTTATATACAAATAAAAATCAGAAATTTAATTTTTGTTATTAAATCTAAGATAAAGCGTTTATTGATGTATTAATATAGCATATGTTTTATCTGATTTCATTTATATTAATATCTATTTTAGGAATCTATTATTACAGATATCCGAATGCATCATCATATAGAAAAATAGTCAGCATTTTATTCGTTTTCTTTGTTTATGTAGCAGGTTTGAGATATAACTTAGGCTTTGATTACTTTTCCTATGAACGCGCTTTTGTTGAAAGTGATACATTAAGAGATTTGGCTAAATATTCATCATTTGCAGATTTTCGGGAAATAAATAAATGGGAATTAGGATTTACATTTTTATTTATAACGATCAGAAGTTTTACAGATAACGTTGTTTGGCTATTTTTATTGTCATCCATAATTTGTACAGTATGTCTGTTTAATTCTTTAAAGTATTTCAGTGAAAGGCCTTATTTCATTTTATCGCTCTTGACCTATTTCTGTTCTGTATACTTATTGCAAGAAATGCAGGCGCTCCGACAAGCGTTGGCAGCAGGCTTTTTATTTATCTCTTTTGCGAGGTATCATAATGGCAGTAAACTAAAGTCGCTGATTTGGATTATTGTTGCAATGCTTTTTCATAATTCGGCTGCAATTTTCTTTATATTTTTTTGGTTTTATAATTATAAGTTCAAATTATTCACTCAATTATTTTTAGTAGCAATCTCAATCGCCCTTATTGTTTTGCAAATACAATGGATGGCGGAATTCATAAGTGCAAGTTCCTCCATTTTTCCTGAGGGCGAGTCAATTGCGAGGCTTTTAAGGTATTTTACAGATTCAGGACTTAATAATACTCGTGGCGTCTATATAACTTATTTTCTATATCTGTTTGTTTTTTTGATATCGTTGTATGCCAATAGAAAGAGAGGCTATTATCCGGATGATTCAAAACTTGTTTTTGCACAAAATTTTCTTTTCTTTTATTTGGTGTTTTCTGCTTCGACGTGGGAAATTAATTACATAAGTACAAGAATCGGTTGGTACTTATTGTTTGGAGTCGCAGTATATTTACCGCATGTTGCAGACTATTTTGAGAAAAGAAGTAAGAAATTTATCTTGTGCTTCATTGTCGTTTTTAATTTTCTTATAATAAGACATTTTGTTTTTCCAACTATGACAACGGCTCCATTTTCACCATATGAGGATTATATTTCATGTAAAGTATTTGGGAAAAAAAGTACAGGTAAAGAGCGTGCGGAAAAATATGCAAGTGAAATGGGAGTTGTATTGAAAGAAATATAGTAAAATGAAACATATCTTATTTTTATATAATAGACGTGCAGAAATAGCAGTTACTGGTGGACAAAAATATGAAGAAGAATTGTTCCAGGGACTAATTGGAAATGAGTGTTTTGCAGTTGAACGCTTCTGTATAAACAAGATTAATGGAATTATAAGCAAGATATTGTCTCCTATATACAATTTGAGATTTGTTAAAAAATTGAATGGATATGATATGTTGTTTTTCAATAGTGTAGAGGGATATCATCTTCTTTTATTATCTGTGGTAATGCGTTGGATAAAAAGAAAAAAAATTGCAATTATACATCATCATTTCGTGTTCTTGGAGTTTTCTGGCCTAAAGCGTGCATTTTATTGGGCACTTGAAACCTTATTCTTGAAAAGTGCTAATATAATCATAACGGCAAGTCCATATATTGAAACTTTATGTAAAGAAAAATTCAGCAAAAAAGAAATTCGTTTTTGGCCGATTCCATTCTCCTTAAATGCAAATAAAACGGAACGTGCTCCTAAAAAAGGGCAGTTATTGTATATAGGCACAATTGAGCCACGAAAGGGATTGGTTTATTTGCTGGATTCCATGGTTTACTTAAGAAATAAAGGTTATTCTTACCATTTGACAATCATTGGGAAAGTTGTAGATGCTAAATACAAAAAGCAATTGGATGAGATTATTAGTAAAGCTGGACTAAAAGTTACATTTACAGGTTTCATAAGCCAAGAAGAAAAAACAGACATTATATTACAAAGTGATGTGTTTGTTTTCCCTTCACAGCTGGAAGGGTACGGAATGGTACTTTGTGAAGCAATGTGTGAAGGCCTGCCTGTTATATGCTTCAACAACTCTGCAATGCCATTTACAGTAAATAATAATCAAAATGGAATAATAGTTCCGAATAAAGATACAATTGCATTTGCTAAAGCAATAGAAAAGATTGTTGAGAATCGTGAAATCAATGAACGGCTTGCTGCTGGAGCCTTGGAGTATGCCAGTAATTTAGCCAATCCTCAGCAATTTAAAGAATTGACGAATACGGATGTTGTTAGAATGCTGGGCTGTTGGAACTGATTTTTGTAACTCAATAGATTACAGCCGTCACGTGAATAGAAGGTAAATAATTTAAAATAAGTGTGTTTTAGTTATTCGTCACTAATAAAAATATGAAATTACTTCATATTATATCATCGCTTGAAATAGGTGGTGCCCAACGCTTGCTGGCTGACTTGTTGCCTATTCAGATACAACATGGATTGGAGGTTGATCTATTGGTCAACGTGCAAATTGAAAATGACTTTACGGAAAAAATCAAGGAATTTGGCATTAATATCATGTCATTGGATAGCAATGACATCTATAGTGTTTCAAATATAATTAAGCTTAGAAGAATCATCCGCTCATATGATGTAGTGCACGTGCATTTGTTTCCATCATTATATTGGGCTGCAATCGCTTCCGTCGGACTTAAGGTCAAGATGATTTATACAGAGCATTCAACTTCTAACCGAAGAAGAGAAAAGTCATATTTTCGTCTGATAGAGAAGTATATATATAAACGATATGACAGAATTATCTCTATCAGCAGGCAAACGGAAAATGCTCTTCAGCAATGGCTTCAATCTTCGGACAAACGTTTTGTTGTCATTGAGAATGGAGTTGACACAAGACGCTTTTCGGCAATCTGTCGTCCTGTTGTTCCCAAATCACTGATAATGGTATCGCGCTTTGCCGCATCGAAAGATCAGGAAACGCTGATACGTTCAATGAAATATCTTGATAAGGATGTTGTGCTGCATTTAGTCGGTGATGGAGATAATCTTGAATATTGCAGGTCAATAGCAAAAAATGAAGGTGTTTCTGATAGAGTAATGTTTTTGGGAGCGCGTTCAGATATTGCTGAATTGATAAGTGAAGCATACATTGGAATACAATCATCAAACTGGGAAGGATTCGGACTGACAGCGGTCGAAATCATGGCTGCCGGAAAGCCTGTCATTGTATCGGATGTTGATGGATTGAAGCAAGTCGTTGAGGGGGCCGGCGAGATATTTCATAAAGGGAATGCACGAGAATTGGCTCTGAAAATTTCTCATTTGCTTGAAGACAAGTCTTATTATGAAGCAATTGCAGCCAATTGCAAATGCCGTGCTGCCTGTTATGACATTGAGTTGATGGCTGGCAAATATGAAAATATATATTATGAACTTATGAAAGGTTAGGATTATAGTTGCTTGAAGAACTGTCCCATGTTGGAATCAGCTTCTAAAAATGCGTTGTCCACATAGTAATATTGAAATAAATCTACCATGCGAAAGAAATTGTTTATAGTTGTAAACCAGGACTGGTTTTTCTTGAGCCATAGATTGCCTATAGGAATCGCTGCAAAAAAATCCGGATATGATGTAACGGTAGTCTGCGAAGATACAGGTGTTTCATCTAAAATCAGAGATGCAGGACTAAAGACCATCAATTTGCCCATAAATAAGGCAGGGACAAATATCAAGGATGAAATCAGAACGTTCAGTTTTTTGTACAGGCTTTTCCAGAATGAAAGACCTGATATTGTTCATTTGGTTGGGTTGAAAACGATGCTGTGGGGAAGTCTTGCATGCAGATTGGCCGGAGTCAGGGCTATGGTCAGCGCAGTATGTGGGTTGGGGGTCCTTTTTGATGAAAAACACTCCCGGTCTTTGATGTCAAGGTCTATCCTTAAAGTCTTGCGGTTTACGCATGGCAAGAAAGGCACAATGATCATTTTTCAAAACAATGATGACAAGTCTCTGTTCCTATCATCAAAAATTATAAAAGAAGGACAGTGTGCATTTACAAACGGTTCCGGAATTGACCTTAAGAATTATGATTATACTCCTGAACCGTTTACTTGGCCGATTAAGGTGATTTTTACTGCCCGAATGGTTGAGGACAAAGGAACCTTGGTGTTGATTGATGCAGCCAAGAAGTTGGAAGCGGAATATAAAGGTAAAATTCAATTTTTGCTTTGTGGCGGATTGGATACAAACCCTAATGGCATAACTAAGGATATGTTGGAAAGCAAATGCGATGGAGAATATATCCAATGGTTGGGACACCGGAAAGATGTTTTGGATTTATTGAAGCAATCTCATATTATGGCATTCCCGTCATGGTATCGTGAAGGATTGCCTAAATCAGTTATTGAGGCGGAAGCGATAGGAAGACCTGTTGTCACTACGGATTCTGTTGGCTGCCGTGACACTGTGATAGATGGTTATAACGGATTCTTGATTCCTGTCAAAGATTCGGATGCACTTGCAGATGTACTAAAAAAACTCATTGATAATCCTGAACTCCGGAAGAAAATGGGCAGAAATGCCCGTGAATTTGCGGTAGATAAGTTTGATATTAAAGATGTTGTTAATGTACACTTGCAAGTGTATAATGAGATATTTAAGTTTACCCGTCATAATTAAAGAATGACATTAAAATGGATCTAATATTTGAACAGTTTTAATTTGTCGTATTCCTACAATTGTTAAATGCATGAAGATAGCATATTGCATAGAGTCGGCATATAATTCCGGCGGGATGGAACACGTGCTGTCCTTGAAAGCCAATTATCTATGCGAGAAGCTAGGATATGATGTGTATGTTATAACGACCGACCAGGCCGGCCATTCCAACTTTTTTGAATTTTCAGAGAGGATAACGTTCATAGACCTGGATGTAAAATATAAGGAGCTTGCGGGAAAGCCGTTTGTCAGGAAAGCTTATCTTTATTGGAAGAAGAGACGGATGCATTATGCAAGGCTCAAAAATGTACTGGACTGTCTGAATGCCGACATCGTAATCTCAATGTTCGGGAAAGAGACGTCCATGCTGTGGCGTATAAAGGACGGGAGCAAAAAGATACTGGAATTCCACTTTTCCAAATACATGCGCCTGATGGTGCAGCAGAGTGCATCCATGAGAATCATCAATTTGTTCAGGACTCTCATGGACTCCATATTTGCAAGACATTACGACAGGTTTATTATACTTACGCAAGAGGATGAAAAGTCCTGGAAAAGACACCGTAATCTTATGGTAATCCCTAACCCGTCTTTTATGCGTCCGGATCGTCCGGCAGCATTGGAGAATAAGCGTGTCATAGCCGTCGGCCGCCTGTGCCATCAGAAAGGGTTTGACATGCTTGTGTCCGCATGGGCTTTGGTCCATCCTTCGGAACCCGACTGGCATCTGGACATCTACGGCTCAGGAGAATGGAATGAGTTGCTGGAGCGCCAAATAACAGAATGCGGCCTGGATGCAAGCATTAGCATTCATCAGCCAGTCATGGATATACAAAGCATCTATCTGGAGTCATCCATATTGGCATTGACCTCCCGCTACGAAGGGTTTGGGCTTGTCTTGACAGAAGCGATGGGTTGCGGTGTCCCGGTTGTGTCATTTGCATGCAAATGTGGTCCAAGGGATATTGTTGAGGACGGGCATAATGGATTTCTGGTAAGGGAAAACGATGTAAAAGGATTTGCAGGAAAACTGTTGCATTTGATGAGGTCGCAGGATGTGCGAAAGGAGATGGGAAAGAATGCCATGGAATCCGCACAGGAGTATGACATGGAGATAATTATGAAAAAATGGGATGGCGTTTTTAAATCGCTATTGTGAGAATCTATGCGAAGAATGGTTTTTCATTGCTCAGTGAAAAACGAGGGCAACCCTGACGCCAGTCAAATCCGTCCGTTAAAGATGATTGAGGCATTCAGGCGGACAGGTTATGACGTGGCTGTCGTATATGGTGACGGTGCGGAGAGGAAAAAAAGGATAGCTGACATAAAAAGGGACATCCGCGCTGGTGTGAAATATGATTTTCTGTATAGCGAATCATCCACGCTGCCGACATTGTGTACAGAAAACAATCATTTGCCTTCTTATCCTTTCCTGGATTTTTCATTTTTCTCATTTTGCCGCAGGCATGGAATACGCGTCGGCCTGTTCTACCGTGACATCTATTGGCGCTTCAGGTTTGGCAATGAGAGCTGGAAGATGAAGTTTCTGAAGCCGTTCTACATCTATGACCTGATTATGTACAGGCGCCTTGTGGATGTTCTTTTCCTTCCGTCAAAGGAGATGCTCGGATATATCCCGCTTGGTTTTCCCGGCAGAGTGGAGGAGCTCCCTCCTGGGGCCGGGGAAATGTCATTTACAAAAACAGGCATGCCCGGCCAAGGCTTGAATTTGCTTTACATAGGAGGCCTTGTCCCGCATTATGATCTCAGGATGCTTGTGAAGGCGGTATCGGAGATACCCGAGATTACCTTTACGCTTTGCTGCCGCAAGAAAGAGTGGATGCGTGTAGGGCATTTCTATGATGGCCTGCTTTCCGACAATATACGTGTAGTCCACAAATCCGGTGATGAGCTTGACGCCTTGTACCGCGAGGCAGACCTTTTCTGCATTTATGTCAAGGCACATGAGTATTGGAAGTTCGCGGTTCCGTTCAAACTTTTTGAATCCATCGGGCACTGGTGTCCGGTCTTGGCATCGGAGGGAACATGGACGGCTGATTTTGTTTCGCGTGAGTGCATCGGTCCGGTCTGTCGCCATGATGTTGATGAGCTGGTCAGGCTATTGAGGGAGCTGGCAGTCAACCGGGAGAAATTGATGGAATACAGAAAGCGTGTGACGGAGATTGCTCCGCAGCACACCTGGGAGATGCGTTGCCGCAAAGTTGCGCAGATGCTTTTATGATGATGTTCTTGCATTTCGTTTGTAGATTTACTATTACAAAGAAGCATATATATGAAATTGATTTTGTTGTCCGGCGGTTCAGGACGTCGCCTTTGGCCGCTGTCCAATGACGTCCGCTCCAAGCAGTTCCTGAAGGTGCTTCCGTTACCTGGCGGAGGAACCGAGTCCATGATACAGCGTGTCATAAGGCAGATTATGGAAAGCGGGATTGCCCCTTCAGATATAATCATCGCGACATCCGCATCTCAAAGGGAACTGATTGAAAGTCAGGTAGCCACGGATGTACATACCGTCATCGAGCCGATGCGGCGTGACACTTTCCCCGCCATAGCTTTGTCTGCGGCATATCTCAGGTCCGAAATGAATTGTCCGGATGACGAGATTGTGGCCGTGCTGCCATGCGACCAGTTTGTTGACATGTCTTACTTCGGAATTATCAGAAAGATGGCGGAAATTGCTGAGAGCGGAGCGGCTGACATAGTTCTGATGGGTATAGAGCCTAAAAATCCCTCTTCAGCATTCGGCTATATGCTTCCTGAAAACGGGAATGGCAGGACAGTCAGAGTGAAGGAATTTGTTGAAAAGCCTGATTCAGAGCGTGCCATGTCGATAATACGCCAAGGAGGACTGTGGAATGGAGGCGTGTTTGCATTTTCACTCGGGTACATGATGGATAAGCTCGGGGAGCTTGGTCACGGAACCGATTATATGCTTATACTCGAGAATTACGGGCAGCTTCCGAAAATCTCATTTGACTATGAGGTTGTTGAGAAAGCTGATCGCATTTGTGCGGTGCCTTATTATGGAGAATGGTCAGACCTGGGCAGCTGGGACAGCCTGGTGAAGAAGACAGGCCGGGTATCTGGGCATACCGTCATGTCGGACTGCAACGGCACAAGCGTAATCAACGAGCAGAATATTCCGGTTGTGTGTTGCGGTGTTGACAATGTTATAGTGGCGTCTTCCTATGATGGCATTCTGGTTACTTCCGCATCCAAGACATCCAATCTTAAGAGCATCGTTGAAAACCTTGTGCAATGCCCTATGTATGAGGAATATTCATGGGGTGAAGCCAGAAGAATCTCTTATGCTGAGGGTGATGGCGGCCTTGATTCATTGACAAGACATTTGATTATAAAAGATGGATGTGCAACAGGAGGTCATTGCCATGCCAAGCGTTCGGAGATTTATACGGTTATCAAAGGAAAGGGATTTGTCGCTCTTGACGGGAAGGTCATGGAAGTGAAAACCGGAGACAGCATAACCATTCCGGCATTGTGCCGGCACGCCATAAAGGCTGAGGGTGGACTTGAGTTGATTGAAGTCCAATTCGGGCATGGCTTGGATGAAAAGGACATTCAACAGGCCGATTTTGTGTGGGAATAATTTAAAATCTGTTAGAATAGATTGCTCTTGTGGAATGGCACAAACATCAATTAGGTTGTTTATTCTTTTAAATGCATCAATGATATTAAGGGAAACTTAACAAAAAAGTGAAGTTTCCCTTTTGCGTTCAATATAAATTATTTATCTTTGCTGCCCAACTTTAGTCTTATGGGGAAATTCGCGCTCATAACAGAAACTGATGCCATCAGCATGTATTCACCTTGCTATGATGGTGAGCAGATGCATGAGTTTGCCAAATTTCTTGTGTCTAATCGTAATCATTCTCATCCTCAATTGAAAAAGTTTTTTTATACTATTCTTGCCAAGATACGTAAAATGGAGGAGTGCGGTGCACGGGAAAACCTGTTCAGGCCTGAGGGTGGTAAGATAAAGGCGATGCCTTTGTATGTTGAATTGCCGAGAATTAATCGTAAAGTGGGGAAATTGAGACTGTATTGTATTAGAATTTCCGAAAGATTGCTGATTTTGGGAAATGGTGGCGTGACAACTGTAAATAAATACGAAGATGATCCTTTTCTGTTGAGTTGCGTTGATAATTTGAGGACCATAGAAAAGCAATTGCGGCAAGAAGTAAAAAAAGCTGGCACGAATTATGACGATTTTGATGCTGTAAAGCAAATTATTGAGACTGTAAATATTTAAGCCTATATGAGACGAGATCCATTATTTGAAGAGTGTCTTGCTGATGTTCCGGCAGAAATTTCAGGGGAAGTCAATCTGAATATTGATATCGCGAACAGGATTGCTGATATTCTTCGTGAAAAGAAAATGACTCAACGTGAGTTTGCTTCCCTTATGGGAAAAAAGGAGTCTGAGATATCACGATGGCTTACCGGTTCCCATGGATTCACGACAAGAACTCTTGCCAAGATGTCATCAGTTCTTGGTGAAGCTGTCATAGAAGTAAAGAGAAACAAGTTACCGCAGATTGTGCTGATGCCAGTCGATTGTTTCTATTCGCTTAGTGATGCCCCAAGCAATGTATTTACCAGTACTGAACCTGCATTTTGTCAGGTTCAGTACCATAACTAAATGAGTATATGCAAACTGAAAATATTCAAATGAGGCTTCAGTCGGTGAGTGAAGTCTCTTACAATACAGATATGTCAAAAATAGGCGGCAATGTAAATCCGGATGAACTTCAGGTCGGATTTAGTAATCAGATATTGCCGGACATTGAGAATAATGTAATTTCTGTTGTCTTTGGCGTTCAATATTTATATGAGAAAGAGAAAGTACTCGATTGCATATACAAGTTTGCATTCGAAGTCGTTGACTTGTCACGGTATGTCGTTATAGATGGAGATAATATAACCATCAATTATCTTATGCCGCATTTCTTCAGTGTCATGGTCGGTACAATGCGTGGCATTCTTATTGTCAGAACAGCTGGGACGCTATTTTCCAAATATCCTTTGCCGATATTGGATATAACAGCGCTTAACGCCAGCCTGTCCCAAAACAAATGATGTCAGCTCCCCGGCCCCTACTCTTCGGAAGTCCAGACAAATACCTTGTCGGAGCGGCGCAGGCGGTTCTCTTCGATGGCTCGGCAGGCGGATTCGCTGCAGCCGTCGCCGCACAGGCCGGCCTCTTGTTCGCGGGCACCGGGTACCGCTTTGCTCCAGTCAATCGGGATGGAGCAGAACGTGCCTTTCGATGCTTCCTGGACAGGTTTCAGGTCCACACGGATTTCCGGGACTTTGTATTCTACGACTCCGGATGTTGGGCCGATAATCAGAATCGTGTCACCGACTTTCAGCGGGGCTGATTCCACAAGGATCTCCGCCACTCCGAGCCTTCCGAACCAGTTTGTCACCTTTCCGCAGTATGCCTTCTTTCGCGTGGCCTTGCTGCCGTATACCTCACTCCACTCACCGAGCCTTGCGCCCTGGTAGTATCCGTCCCAGAATCCCCGGTTGAAAACTTCCGAAAGCTCCGTCTTTAGATCCGAAGCCAGCTCCGGAGTGTACCTTCCTTCACAAACGGCGTCTGCCGCACGCCTGTAGCATGATGCCACGCGTTTGACATATTCAGCGGAACGCGCACGGCCCTCTATCTTGAAGACCGTCACCCCGGCGTCTATTATCTTGTCCATGAACTCTATCGTGCACAAATCCTTCGGAGACATGATGTATTTGTTGTCCACAAGCAGCGTATTGCCGGTCTCCGCATCCTTGACTTCGTATCCGCGGCGGCATATCTGGTAGCATGAGCCTCTGTTGGCGGATGCGCCGTATTCGTGCAGGCTGAGGTAGCATTTGCCGGAAATTGCCATGCACAGGGCACCGTGGGCGAACATTTCAATTTCCACAGGACGTCCGGACGGACCGCATATTCCCTCTGAGTCAATGACGGCCTTTATCTCCTTGACCTGTCCGAGATTAAGCTCCCTTGCCAGCACAATCACATCTGCAAACTGCGCATAGAAGCGCAGGGACTCCGCATTGGATATGCTCAGCTGTGTCGAGATATGCACTTCCATTCCGATGCTGCGTGCGTATGCTATTGCCGCCATGTCGGATGCAATCACTGCCGTTACTCCGGCTTCGTGCGCTGCTTCAAGGGTCTTGCGCATGTCGTCCAGATCCTCATTGTAAAGGACTATGTTCAGAGTAAGATAGGTCTTCACGCCAGCCTCAGAACATATGCGCACAATCTCTTTGAGGTCGTCTGTCCTGAAGTTGTTGGCCGAATGCGACCTCATGTTCAGCTTTTCCACCCCGAAGTAGACCGAATCCGCCCCTCCCTGTATAGCCGCCGCCAGACATTCGAAATTTCCGGCCGGGGCCATTATCTCCAGTTTCTTCTTTTCCATCATTTTGTCCTGCATAGAAGTTTTTCCGCATAGCTGTGCAGCAGACCGTATCTGTCCTCCGTCAGGCCAAGCTTTTCCGCTGATTCCATTGCGCATGCATGAAGCCTTATTATCTCGTTGCGGGCATCCTCACCGACACCGAGGGCATCATATATTTCCTTGACCCTGCTTATTTTGGCATTGCGCTCTTCCTCGTTGCACACAGGCATTGCCATTGCTTCCATAAGTCCGGATGTCTTGTCCGCTCCTCCTTTCTGCATGGCCCTGACCATGAGCCATGTCTTCTTGTTGTTCACAATGTCTCCTCCTATTTCCTTGCCGAACACGCTCGTGTCACCGTATGTGTCCAGCCAGTCGTCTGCAATCTGGAATGCCAGTCCGAGGTCGTAGCCGAACCTGTACAGAAGGTCGCAGGATCTGCTGTCAGCCCCTGCAATGATTGCCCCTGTCTTGGCCGCACATGCAATCAGCACGGCAGTCTTCAGGCCTATCATCTTTATATAATCTTCCATAGGGACGTTCTGCATGTTCTCGAAGTCCATGTCATATTGCTGTCCCTGGCAGACCTGTGCCGCAGTGTCCGAAAACAACTCCAGGACCTGCGGAAGCACTGCTGCCGGAGCTTTGGCAATGAGCCTGTAGCTTTCGATTGACATGACGTCGCCTGACAGTATTGCAGTGTTCCCGTTCCATTTCTTGTATACAGTCGGAACACCGCGCCTGACCGGGGCCTTGTCCATGATGTCGTCATGGATGAGCGTGAAGCTGTGGAATACCTCCAGTGCAGTTGCCGGTGCCAGTATTTCTTCAGTAAAACCGTCTTTGAAAAGGGAGTAGGCTGTAAGGCACAGGCGCGGACGGATCCGCTTTCCTCCGATTTCTATCATATATGTCAGCGGTGCATAAAGCCCTTGTGGCTCACTGCTGAATTTCAGCTTTGCGAATATCTCGCTTACAGCATTTTCGATGATGGTCTCCTTTGTCATGCACAATGTGTTTAGTCACTATAAGCCGCAAAGGTAGTGATAAAATGTGAAATTAGTTATCTTTGCACCCGCTCTGTGTATGTTGCACATGATGCATATAACTTGATTGGGATTATTATGTTGAAAGGAGAAGCTGTTGTCGTAAAGCATACCGGAAGCCACTATATGCTGGCCTGTCTTCCGGACATGAACCTGTTTCCTGCCGTTCTGAGGGGGAAAATACGGCTTAAGGGCAGTTCCGCCACAAATCCTGTCGCCGTGGGTGACAAGGTCATGTTCGAGTCCGACGGTACGGCCGGACCTGAGAACCCTGCCGTGATCACACGTGTGCTTCCGCGTAAGAACTATATGATAAGGAAGTCCACCAACCTTTCACGCCAGGCCCATGTGATTGCTGCCAATCTTGACAAAGCCTTCATTGTCACGACTATAGATTTCCCTCAGGTAAAACTGCCTTTCCTTGACAGGATATTGGTCACATGCGAGGCATATAACATACCTGCCGTAATTGTGCTCAACAAGGTGGACCTTTACCGGGAGACACACAAGGAGATGCTGGAGGCATTCCATTCCATATATGGGGGAGCTGGCTACCGGATAATGGAGGTGTCGGCTCTTACCGGCGAGGGCGTTGATGAGCTGCGCGATGAATGCCGGGGGTGCGTGTCGCTGTTTTCTGGAGTGTCCGGCGTCGGCAAGTCTTCCCTGATAAAGTCGCTTGACCCGTCGTTGGATCCGCGGGTGGGTGAGATTTCCGATGCACACATGCAGGGACGGCATACGACCACATTCTATGAAATGTACAGCCTCGCTTCGGGGGGCTTTATCGTTGATACTCCGGGACTGAGGGGATTCGGGCTTATGGATGTTTCCAGGGATGAGATTGCCCTGTATTTTCCGGAGATGCTGAAGGTTTCGGAAAATTGCCGTTTTGCCCCGTGCACGCATACGCATGAACCCGGATGTGCAGTCAAGGAAGCTGTGGAGGAGGGGGTAATCAGCTATGAGCGTTACTCTTCCTATCTCGGGATGCTTGATGACGAAACGAAATACCGTTAGAAGACGGATTTTTGAAATGAGACAGATTAACCGCGATATATTGAAATTGGCCATACCGAGCATTCTGGCCAATATTACAGTACCGCTTGTCGGAATGGTTGACATTGCTGTCGCCGGTCACATGGATGCCAATGCGGCCACAATGATAGGAGGAATAGCAGTAGGCTCAATGCTTTTTGACCTGCTGTATTGGAACTTCGCCTTTCTCCGGGTGGGAACCGGAGGACTTACGGCGCAGGCCTACGGAAGAGGGGATTTCAGGGAATGCGCCAGGATATTTGTGCGTGCTGCTGGGATTGCCCTTGCATGCGCCCTGCTTCTGATTGCCGTCCAGTGGGTTTTCGTGAAGCTTGCTTTTATGGTGGTGGATTGTACTGACAGTGTCCGCGAACTTGCCTCACTGTATTTCTTCATCCGGATCTGGGCCGCTCCTGCCACGCTGTGCCTTATGGCCTTCAAGGGATGGTTCATCGGCATGCAGGACAGTGTCAGCCCGATGGTGACGGATTTTGTTGTCAACGGGATGAATGTTCTTCTGAGCATAGTGCTTGCCCTCGGCTTTTCTGCCGGCCCGTTCCGTTACGGGGGCATGGGATTCTCCGGAATAGCCGCAGGTACGGTACTGGCACAGTGGTCGGGACTGCTTGTGGCTGTGGTCATTATGCTGGTTAAATACAGAAAGCGTGTGTTTGGCGGCTTTTTGTCAGCAGATTTCAGAAATTCTTTCAGCGGAGAGGATACCCGCCGATTTTTTGTGATGAATTCCGACCTCTTTGTAAGGTCTCTTTGCTTTATTGCAATTTATATCGGTTTTACGACCATCTCAGCGCGTTATGGGGATCTTCTTCTTGCCACAGGTTCAATCATGATGAAGCTTCTGCTGATTTTCTCATATTTTACGGACGGATTCGCGTATGCCGGCGAGGCCATGACAGGACGCTATATAGGTGCGCGTGACAAGGATAATTTCCGTATGACTGTCAGGTGGACTTTCATCTGGAGCATGGGGATTGCCGGACTGTTCATGATTATATATCAGTTTGCCGGACTTCCTATGCTGAAGGTGATGACTTCCGATGCCGCTGTGCTGGAGATGGCGATGACTTATATGACGTGGCGTCTTTTCATGCCTCTTGTCTGATGTGCGGCCTTCACATGGGACGGAGTCTATATAGGTGCTGCTGCTTCAAAGGACATACGGAATGCCATGCTCGTTGCCGTCGCAGCCTTTGTCGCCGTATGGGCTGCCGGAGTCCTGGGACTGGATGCCTTCGGACCGCAGGGCAACGGGATTCCTGCTGCCGGGAAGGAACCCGGGCAATATGAAATAATAGCAATGCATATTCTGATGGCAGCGTATTTCGCACATCTTCTTGCCAGGACAGTATATCTTACGGCAAGATACAGGAAAGGGCTGCTTTATGGTATGAATAATTTTGTTTAAGTGACATGGGCCTATACTCATTTTACAGGATAAGCAAGCCGTCTGCGGGAAAGGTTCCCCAGGAAAAGATTCAGAGTACTTACAAGGCTTTGAGAAACAGGACTTTCTGGGGCGTCACCATGGCCTATAGCCTTTATTATGTGTGCCGGATGAGCCTCAGCGTCATCAAGCAGCCTCTCATTGACGAGGGGGTGCTCACGGCCGGGCAGCTTGGGATTATCGGTTCCGCTCTTCTTTTCGTGTATGCAGTAGGAAAATTTCTTAACGGCTTCATTGCCGATTATTGCAATATACGGAGATTCATGGCCACCGGCCTGCTGCTCTCTTCGCTTGCAAATCTTATAATGGGAGCACTCGGCCTGCTTTACGGGACTTTCGGCCTGTCCTCCATGCTTATATTCCTTTCGTTTGCCCTGCTTTGGGGCATGAACGGATGGATGCAGTCCATGGGACCGGCCCCGGGAGTCATAAGTCTTTCCCGGTGGTTTCCTCAGTCCAAGCGCGGAACATGGTACGGAATCTTCAGCGCAAGCCCATATCTGGGCGAAACAGTTTCTTTTATCGTTACTTCCGCCGTGGTGGGGGCATTGGGATGGCAATACGGCTTCATTGCGGCTTCTGCCGCGGGGCTTCTCGGGTCGGCCATAATTTTGTGTTTCGTGTCCGACACTCCTGAGAGCAAGGGCTTGCCGTCTGTGCAGAATCTTTCAGGGGAAGAGCTGAGAAAAGAGGACAAGATGCCGACAAAGGAATTGCAGAAACTGATTCTGAGACATCCCGGTATATGGGTAATTGCCCTGTCAAGTGCTTTCATATATATAACTAAATATGCCGTAGCCGGCTGGGGAGTGCTCTTCCTGCAGAAGGCGCGCGGCTTTTCTCTGGAGGAGGCTTCTCAGGTTATAGCGTTCTCCGCAGCCTTCGGTGTGCTCGGGACTGTGCTTGCCGGCTGGCTTTCCGATGCAGTGTTCCGCGGAGACCGGGCAAAGCCTGCAGTTCTGTCCGGAATTCTCGGGACCGGTTCCCTGGCGCTCTTCCTGTTTGCCGGAGGAGGTTTTGTTCTTAATGTCTTTTATGTATCTTTGTTCAGTCTTTCTGTCGGTGTGCTGTATTGCATAGTTGCCGGGCTTATGGCTGTGGACATCGTACCGAGAAAGGCTACGGGTGCCGCTCTGGGCATTGTCGGGATATCAAGCTATATTGCGGCAGGTATCCAGGATATTGCAAGCGGCTATCTCATAGAGGGATTTATGGGACCTGACGGTACTGACATTTATGATTTCGGACCGGTGTCATGGTTCTGGCTGGCTGCATCTGCCTTGTCTTTTGTGCTGCCTGTCATGAACTGGAAGAAAATGAAGAACTGATTATTCACTAAAACATATAATGCAATGAAACTACAGATCAGCATCGGCTACAGGACAGCTTGGGGCGAGAGCCTTGTACTGTGCGCCGGTGGCAAAAGGTATCCCCTTGCTTATTCTGCCGACGGGGAATGGGGCGGCGTGATTGACTGCTTTAATCCTGATAAAACTCCGGAATACGGATATGAAGTCGTCAGGGACGGTGTCACTGTGCGCAAGGAGTGGAAACGGCACAGGCTGGCGTTGCCGGAAAATGCAGCGCCTGATATGCTGACGGTAAGGGACAGATGGATTGACCTTCCATATAATGCGCCACTTTGGTCTTCTGCCTTCACCTCCGCCATTTTCGGCAGGCATCAGAAGAAGGCAAGGGCCGGAAAGAAGGCCGGAAAGGTATCCCCGAATGTCACTATACGCACGGCCGCCCCGGACATCAGGCCCGGAGAAGTGCTTGCCATAGCAGGCAGCGGCAGGGCGATGGGCGACTGGAAGAAGGTGATTCCGATGGATGATTCATTCTTTCCGGAGTGGATATTGCACTTAGAGGTGTCGGAACCGTTTGAATACAAATTCCTTATTGCAGATGCAAAGACTCTTGCGCCTCTTGTCTGGGAGGACGGGGACAACCGCATTTTCACGGAAGTGCCTCAAAATGGAGGGCATCTGATTGCGGCTGATCTGCAGGTGCGTTTCCGTGGACGCGCCTGGAAAGGTGCTGGAACTGCCATCCCTGTATTTTCATTGCGCTCGGAGGAGGATTTCGGCGTAGGGGAGTTCTACGACCTGAAAAAAATGGTTGACTGGGCTGCCGCAACAGGACAGAGCGTGCTTCAGCTGCTTCCTATAAATGATACAACAATGAGCGGAACATGGGAGGATTCCTATCCTTATAACCCCAATTCCACCTTTGCCCTGCATCCTCAGTTCATCAATCTTCCTGCAGCGGGAGTAGAGGCCGACGGGCATTACAAGGCCTTGCAGGCTGAGCTTAACTCTTTGGGACAGATTGACTATGAGAGAGTGAACACCGCAAAACTGTGCCTCTTGCGCAAGGCTTTTGCCAAGACTTTCGGCAGACTTTCAGCAAAAAAAGACTATAAGGATTTCGTGGAGCGGAATCTCCATTGGCTCATGCCTTATGCTGCATTCTGTGTTCTCCGTGACCAGACAGGCACGCCTGATTTCACAAAATGGGGGAAATATGCCAAGTATGGCAGCCGGAAAATCGCGGCATTTTGCAAAGAGTACCAAAAAGACATTGATTTCTGGTGTTTTGTACAATATCATCTTGACAGGCAGCTTTCCGAAGTGTGCAGCTATGCCCACTCCAAGGGTGTAATCTTCAAGGGAGACCTTCCGATAGGAATCAGCCGCACAAGTGTTGACGCCTGGCTGTATCCTGAGCTGTTTAATATGGATTCCCAGGCCGGTGCACCGCCTGATGCCTTTTCGGAGTTCGGACAGAACTGGGGTTTCCCTACATATAACTGGAAACGTATGGCTGAGGATGGTTTTGCATGGTGGAAGGCGAGGCTGAAAAAGATGGCCGAATACTTTGATGCATTCCGCATAGACCATATTCTCGGATTTTTCCGCATATGGGAAATTCCTGTGGACGCCGTACACGGGCTGTTGGGTCATTTCAATCCAGCTCTGCCGTATTCTGCCTCCGAGCTTGCTTCCATGGGATTTGATGTGTCCGGAGGACAGTGGGTGACTCCGCCTCTGTCTGATGATGTGCTTTCCGGAATATTCGGTGAACTTGCTTCTGAGGCCAGGGAGCTGTTTACGTGTGACGGACATATCAGGCCTTGCTATGACACTCAGCGCAAGGTCGCGGACAAACTTTCCGGGACAGACGAAAAGACTGTCCGTCTGCGTGAAGGCATGATGACTTTGCTGGATGATGTCCTTTTTGTTGAGGACCCTCGTGAGAAAAACTGCTGGCATCCGCGCATCAGTGCATCATCGACTTACTCGTTCCGTTCTCTCGATCCATGGCGCCGTTCTGCATTTGAACGCCTGTATGATGACTTTTTCTACAGAAGACACAATGATTTCTGGCGTGCTTCGGCCATGGACAAGCTCCCTGAACTTCTTGGAGCGACCGGAATGCTGGCCTGCGGTGAGGATCTTGGCATGATTCCGGCGTGCGTGCCCGATGTGATGGATGCGATGAGAATACTTTCACTTGAAATACAGCGCATGCCTAAGAGCATGAATGATAGATTTGCCGATCCGGCAAGATATCCGTATCTGTCGGTATGTACCACATCTACGCACGACATGAATCCTCTGCGTGCATGGTGGGAGGAAGACCGTGGGCTTACCTCAGCATTCTGGCATGAAGTGCTTGGGCAGGGCGGTGATGCCCCTTCTGAGTGTGAGCCATGGATATGCCGCCGCATTCTTGAGCAGCATCTGTACTCGCCTGCAATGTTTACCATACTTCCTCTTCAGGACTGGCTTTCTATGGACGGAAGGCTCCGCAGCGGGGATGCAGCCGGCGAAAGGATTAATGTTCCTGCCAATTCACGCCACTATTGGCGTTACCGGATGCATCTTACTTTAGAAGACCTTGCTTCGGCGAATGAATTCAACAGGCAGATGCTCAATATGATAGAGGCAAGCGGCAGGAAATAGGCTTGTGCTATTTTTCAAGCCAGAGCAGGAAATCGTCCACGCGGGACCTGCTGACGGTCATTTCGAAATAGGAGGCGGGAGACGGCATTATGCGCAGTCTTCCGCCTGCCTGTTTGATAATGCTCGTAATTGCTTTCATTGATATGATGCAGCTTCTCGATATGCGGAAAAACTCTTTCGGATTCAACTCTTCCGTTATGACATCAAGCGAAGAGTCGATTATATACCGCTGCTCGTCGAATGTCACAATATAGTTGTTCTTTTCTTCCGAATATACATACGCGATATTGGAGATTGCGAGCGGGATAATCCTGTCGTTGAATCTTACTATATACCTTTCTTTGTAGTCTTTGTGCGGCTTTTCACTGCCGACGGCTTTCATCAGGGATTCCACATTAACCTGTCCTCCGCTCATCCTGCATCTGGCCACGGCCCTTTTCAGGGCCACAGGGTCTATAGGCTTCAGAAGATAGTCCACCGAACCGGTCTCGAAGGCCTTGATGGCGTAGCTGTCGTAGGCCGTTGTCATTATGACCTTCGCCTTCACGTCTGTATGGCGGAAAATTTCAAAGCATTCTCCGTCTGAAAGTTCCACGTCCATGAATATTATGTCGGCGGAATTGCCCTCCTCCTTCAGCCATGCGACCGTGCTTCTTACGGAATCGGTGCACCCGGCTATGCTTATGTCGGGAAAATGCCTTGTCAGAAGGCGGGCCAGGCTCTTTTGGGCCATTATTTCATCTTCAACAATCAGTACATTCATGATGCTTTCTTCTAAAGGTTGATCGTATATCTGTTACAGCAGAGGCAGTATCACATAATATTCTTCTCCCTCCTGACCTATCTGCACGGTCTTGCCGGAAAGGTCAAGATACAGCTGCCTGATGTATTTCAGTCCGAGTCCCGTTGACGGGCTTGAAGTCACTTTGGGCACTATATTGTTGGATACCCGTACCGTGTCCCCGTCTGCGTGTATCTTGATTATCAGCGGATTGCCTGCCTCATTGACCGCATTGTGCTTTATTGCGTTCTCAATGAGCAACTGGAGCGAGCATGGAAGTACACATTTGCCTGAAAGTCCTTCCGGGACCTCTGTCTCTACTTCAAATCCTTCCGGAAACCGCACTTTGAGAAGATCGACATATAGCCCTACGAATATGAGTTCGTCCCTGAGAGGCACGACTTCTTCGTCCTCGCTTTTGAGCATGTATCTGTAGATTCCTGCCAGCTTGTGGATATATGTGCTTGCCTGGGCGTCCTTCTGTTCGCATACCAGACAGTCGAGTATGTTGAGCGAGTTGAACAGGAAATGCGGATTGACCTGATGCTTCAGTTTCACATACCTGTATTGCGCCATGCTTGCCTTTTCTTTGGCCTCCTGCATCTCTGTGCGCGCGGTGAATGCGTAGTCCGTCATGAAAACTATACAGTAGACGGTAATCTGTGCCAGCATTGACGTGATGAACAGCATAAGGAAGTCCTCACTGAATCCGGGACTCATGTTGAAAGGCAGGTCAAGGCCTATGGTGATTGTCTCCATAAGGCCGGCTGCAATCATGAATGCCGCAAGGAGAATGAATTTTGCTGCAGACGGAAGTTTCCTGTGCCCTATGAACCTGACATAGACTATGTTTATGCATATAAGGATAATCAGTGCGGCTGCGTTGGAAAATATTTTTGCCGAAGTTCCGATGATGTCCACAGGCCCGAACAGGCCGTCGGACAGAAAGAACACTATGCAGAATCTTAGCAGGAATATGCCCCCGATGGCCAGGATCAGCCATTTTATATATGGTGAGTCAAGCGGTTTGGACGTATTGGTCTCATTGCCTTGGCGGAATATTCTGGTTATTGCGTTCATGCCCCAGCCCAGGGCTTCCGTCGTGATTGCGGTGGACAGTGCATGGGCAAGATATGACGGTCTTATGGCCATGCCTATGATGTCCGCTGTTATATTGCCCATCAGATAGCCTGTTATGTTGACAAGTATGATGCCCGCTGCCGTGAATTCTATCCTGAGTCTTTTCTGCAGACAGATGATGAGAGTCATCGCCATGGTCAGGATTGTGAGCAGCAGTTCGTCTTCGGCTCCTCCGAGCCGGCACAGCAGAGCGACTGCAGCATGCAGCAGCGCAAACAGATGTATTATTGTTCCTGTCCTGACGGTCTTCATAGCAAAAATTCCGCTCAATTGGACACCGAAGTTAGGCATTTTGCTCCGATAATGCAATTCTTGTTGAATTTTCATCGTGAAAAAACAGCAGTTCATCCTTTTCTTCAGACCGTTCGTCAGAAGTCTGGCCTCACTTATATAAATAATGTCTATTTTCGCAAAAAGAGGGCTGGCATGGTTGAAGGCAAGCCCGTTTATGACCACAAAAGATAACACATAATAACCGGAATAACCGCAAAATGCAAAAACCGAAACTTTCTTTCTGGCAGCTGTGGAATATAAGCTTCGGATTCTTCGGAGTCCAGATTGCATATTCACTGCAGAGCGCGAACATCAGCCGCATATTCTCCACATTGGGGGCAGATCCGCATGACCTGAGCTATTTCTGGATTCTTCCGCCTCTGATGGGAATGATTGTACAGCCGCTTGTCGGCACTTTCAGCGACAGGACATGGTGCCGTCTGGGCCGCCGTATCCCTTATCTTTTTCTCGGCTCGGTCATAGCGATAATCGTAATGTGCCTGCTGCCGAATGCAGGAAGCTTCAGCTTTACCCTCGGAGGGGCAATGATCTTCGGTCTTGTGGCACTGATGCTCCTTGACACTTCAATCAACATGGCAATGCAGCCTTTCAAGATGCTTGTCGGGGATATGGTCAGCGAAGAGCAGAAAGGCAAGGCATATTCAATCCAGAGCTTCCTATGCAATGCCGGAAGCCTTGCCGGCTATCTTTTCCCGTTTGTCTTCGCATGGATAGGCATCTCAAACACGGCTCCGGACGGACAGATTCCGAATACAGTTGTATATTCTTTCTATGTGGGGGCTGCAATCCTTATCCTGTGCGTGCTTTTCACGACATTCAAGGTGAAGGAAATGCCTCCGAAGGAATATGCCGAGTTCCACGGCATCTCTGCTGCTGCGGAACAGCGTGAGTCCGGCAACTGGCTCTCTCTTCTGAAAAATGCGCCCAAGGCTTTCTGGACCACCGGACTTGTGCAGTTCTTCTGCTGGGCGTCATTCATGTATATGTGGACATATACCAACGGTGCAATTGCTGATACGGTATGGCACACGACCGACGCGGCTTCCGAAGGATATCAGGAGGCCGGAAACTGGGTCGGTGTCCTGTTTGCCGTGCAGGCCGTCGGCTCTGTGCTGTGGGCTTTGGTGATTCCTAAGTTCCGCTCGCTCAAGACGGCATATTGCGTCAGCCTCCTTACAGGTGCGGCGGGATTCGCGTCTGTGTTCTTCATACATGACCAGTATTTCCTGTTTGTGTCTTTCCTTATGATAGGTGTCGCTTGGGCTGCAATGCTTGCAATTCCGTTCACTCTGCTGACGAATTCACTTTCAGGCAGCCATATAGGCACATATCTCGGCCTGTTCAACGGAACAATATGCCTTCCTCAGATTGTGGCGGCCGCATGCGGCGGACTGCTCCTCCGGCTGACTGGAGGAAGCCAGGTGAACATGTTCCTGGTCGCGGGAGTCCTGATGCTCTGCGGAGCGGCTTCTGTCTTCCTCGTAAAAGAATCATCAAAAACAAAATAGAAACAATCAACTAACCAAACACAATTCTTTATGAATAGAATAATGACACTATGCGCAGCTTTCGTGCTCCTATGCATGACAGGTGCGTCCGTGTCCGCCCAAGGCGGATACGAGGTGAAAGGAGTAGTTGTCGACCAGGTAGGCCCGATTATCGGGGCTACAGTAATCGAGGCGGGCACCGCAAACGGTGTCTCGACAGGTCTGGACGGCGAATATGTCCTTAGGGTATCAGGCCCGCAGGCTGTTGTGGAAATCAGCTGCATCGGCTATGCTTCAAAGACTTTTACAGCTTCAGAGATGCCTTCAAGGGCGCTTTTGTCTGAGGATGCGCTTTTCCTTGACGATGTCGTGGTCATAGGCTACGGTACGGTAAAGAAAGGTGATGTCACAGGTTCGGTCTCAACCGTGAAGGCGGATGAAATCAATAAGGGAATGATTACTTCACCTGCAGATCTCCTGAAAGGAAAGTCTGCCGGAGTCGTCATCACTCCTGGAAGCGGAGCACCGGGCTCAAAGGCCACAATCCGTATCCGCGGAGGTTCTTCCCTGAAGGCTACAAATGACCCTCTCATAATCATTGACGGACTTCCTGTCAGCAATGATGACATCAGCGGAATGTCAGACCCTCTTTCGTCAATCAACCCGAATGACATCGAGTCTTTCTCCGTGCTTAAGGACGCTTCCGCAACTGCAATCTACGGCTCCCGTGCGTCAAACGGTGTCATCGTGATCACTACCAAGAAAGGAGCCAGGACAAAGACCAACGTTCCTCAGATCAATTTTGACTTCTCGACTTCAATAAGCCATGTCAGCAAATATGTGGATGTCCTCAGCGCAGACCAGCTCCGCAACCTTATGCAGGAGAGGGTGGCTGCAGGCCTGATGAGCCAGGCCGGAGTTGATGCACTCGGCAGTGCCAACACAAACTGGCAGAAGGAAATCTACCAGATTGCACCTACCTATGATGCAAATCTCAGTCTGGCCGGACGTGTCTCCATGGGCAAGGCCGGTGTGCTCCCATACCGAGTGTCAGGTGGATTCATGTCACAGGACGGTGTCCTTTTGACTGACCACATGAACAGGGGTACAGTATCCATGAGCCTTACTCCTTCTTTCCTTGACGACCATCTTACTGTGGCACTCAACGGAAAAGGCGTGTTCTCTTCAAACAACTTCGCCAATAAGGATGCCATCGGGCAGGCTGTCCGCATGAACCCTACGCATCCTGTATATGCTACGGATGAGGAGGGAGGAATCCACGGTTACTTCGTGCACCGCTCTCCGAACGGTTCAGTGAATACTATGGCCGTACAGAATCCTGTAGCCCAGATTATGGAGAAGCAGGACAAGAGCAATGCGTCGCGCTTCATCGGAAACGCGCAGATCGACTATAAGATCCACGGTCTTGAGGATCTCCGTCTCAATCTCAATCTCGGTATGGACTATGCCCGCTCAAGCGGATTCACTCACTCTCCTGAAGGCTCCGAGCAGTCATGGCACGACACCATGCAGTCCGGTTCCGGATACCATGGAGAGTACACCTACGAGCGCATGGACAAGACACTGGAGGCATATATAGCCTACAACAAAGATTTCAGGGGGGGGCATCACTTAGACGCCATGGCCGGATATTCATGGCAGCAGTTCTACTATAAGTCCACTGACTACAAGTACAGGCTCGACAACAATGCCGCGCTTTCTGAAAAGGCTCCTGCCGGTGAGTTGTTCCTCGTCTCTTTCTTCGGGCGCGTGAACTACAGTTATGATGACCGATATATGATTACGGCTACTCTCCGCCGTGACGGAACATCACGTTTCTCGAACAATAAGTGGGGACTCTTCCCTTCAGTGGCACTCGGCTGGAATATCGGAAACGAGGCCTTCCTCAAGGACAATGACGTTCTTACTACTCTCAAGATGCGTGCCTCATGGGGCCAGACCGGACAGCAGGGCGTGGGCGACTATTACGGAACGCTTGCCACCTATTATACCAACCTTCTCGGAAGCTGGTATCAGTTCGGAGGACAGATGATCAATCCTATAACAGCTCTCGGATACAATGCCGACCTTAAGTGGGAAACTACGACAACATGGAACGTCGGCTTTGACTTCGGCTTCCTCAATGACAGGATCACAGCCGGAATCGATGCATACTGGCGTGAGACCACGGACCTTCTCAACCATATTCCTGTTCCGGCTCTCGGAAACCTCACGAACTATCTCGACTCGAACATCGGAAGCCTTGTGAACAAAGGTATTGAGTTTGACATCAATGCGATTGCCATCGACAGCAAGGACTGGACCTGGCAGATCGGAGGAAACGTGGCCTGGAACAACACCAAGATTACCAAGCTCACCGCTTCTCCTGATGACCTTACGGGAATTGAGACAGGAGGCATCTCAGGAGGTGTCGGAAACAACATCCAGATGCACCAGGTAGGCTTCCCGCCTAATGCATATTATGTATATGAGCAGGTTTACGATGCGGACGGACGTCCTATAGAGGGTGAATATGTGGACCGCAACGGAAACGGAAAAATCGATGCAGGTGACAAATATTTCTATCACAAGCCTGCGGCTGATGTCACACTCGGTGTGAATACCACACTCTCCTACAAGAACTGGACTCTGGCGGCTTCGGGACACGGAAGCATCGGCAACTGGGTCTACAACAATGTGGCTTCTGACGGAGAGATGCTCGCAGACCTCTGGACAAACAACTTCACAAGCAACCGCCTGCAGTCTTCGCTTTACTCGAATTTCGGCCAGGCATGCTATCTTTCAGACTATTATGTCCGTGACGGCTCTTTCTTCAAGATTGACAACATCACTCTCGGATATACTTTCCCTAATCTTTTCAAGAGCAGGAAGCTCGAGCGTTCACTCGGACTGAACATCTATGCCACAGTCCAGAATGTCGCTACTTTCACACGCTATGACGGTCTTGACCCAGAGGTGTTCGAGGGCATTGACAATAACCTTTATCCGCGTCCGAGAACTTATATCCTCGGCCTTAAATTCAATTTCTAAAAACAGGAGGTACAGAATATGAAAACATTGAAATATATATTTGCGGGCCTCGTGCTTGCAGCCGGCCTGTCTTCATGTATAGGGGACCTGGATGTCACTCCAATCGACCCTTCCAAGAATACTGCCGACAAGGCCCTCAAGACTGCCGATGATTATTACAGCCTTCTCGCACAGTGCTATACGGGATTTGCCGTATCCGGCTCATACGGTCCTAACGGAGACAACAACATATCCGGCGTGGACGGCGGATTCAGCCAGTACTACCGCGGCCGCTATCATCTTAACGGCCTGACTACGGATGAGGCTGTCTGCGGATGGAATGACAAGACGCTGCAGGATCTCCATGGCCTTAACTGGACCAACTCGGATGTCTTCGTTACGGCATTCTACTACCGTATATTCTACCAGATATCTGCGTGCAACGAATTCATACGCCAGGCACAGAAGGCAACCGTCGAACTTCCTGAGAAGGACCGCTGGATTGCCGAGGCGCGTGCCTTGCGTGCTCTCTGCTGGCTTGACGCCATCGACAATTTCGGCAATGTTCCTTTTGCGGACGAGACAGCATCTGTAGGTGCCGATGCTCCGAGGCGCATTGCACGTGAAGAACTTTTCTCATATATTGAGTCTGAATGCCGCGACCTCATTGACAATTCTGCCCTTTATGGCATGAAAGAGGCTCCTTACGGACGTGCGGACAAGGCCCTTCCTGTCATGGTGCTGGCAAAGCTCTACCTCAATGCTGAGGTCTATGCAGGAAAGAAAATGTACCAGGAGTGCGCTGATGTGCTGGCGGAACTTTCCGGATATTCGCTTCACAGCAATTACGCTGAGCTGTTCCTTGCCGACAATGACAGGTGCACAGATGAGATAATCTTCGCCATTGAGCAGGACGGAGAGGATACTCAGAGCTACGGTGTCACCAATTATCTGATATTTGCTTCTACCGGAGGCACCATGGATACAGAGCAGGTCGGCATCTCATCAGGCTGGGGAGGTATACGCATGACTTCAAAGTTCTATAATTACTTCACCTCTTCAGACAGGCGCAGACTTTTCTGGGAGGAGGGCCAGAAGGTGGAAATCGATGACATAAGCGACTTCACGAACGGTATAGCTTTCTTCAAGTTCAAGAACATCACCAGCAGCGGCGCTCCGGGCAAGGCCAACGGTTTCGTGGACACTGATTTCCCTGTGTTCCGTTATGCGGATGCGCTTCTCATGAAGGCTGAGTGCGCAAAGAGAGGGGCCAATGTTTCTGATGCCCTTGAGGCATGGAACAAAGTGCGTGAGCGCGCCGGTGTCTCTACTGCAGCATCAATGAATGATGTGACCCTTGACATGATTATTGAGGAACGTGCACGCGAGCTTTATCAGGAGGGATGGCGCCGCAGCGACCTTGTGCGTTTCGGGCTGTTCACTTCGGGCAAGTATCTGTGGGACTGGAAAGGCGGTATTAAAGGCGGCCGCGGGGTAGGAGAGCATTTCAATCTGTTCCCTATACCGAACAGCGACAAGATGACCAATCCGAACCTTATCCAGAACCCTGGCTATTAGAAGCAGTTTCTTAGACTTTAATTTCAATAAAAACAGAACAAGATGAAAAAGTTCAATATATTGGCGGCTGTTCTTATGGCAGGAAGCCTTGTGTTCCCGGCATGCGAGAAGCAGGACAACTCACCGGTCATGCAGGAGCCTACGGTGTTTGTGCTGAACACACCTGCGTATGTGAACACTACGTATGACCTTGAAAACTCGACTTCACTGGAACTTACCTGCTCACAGCCTGACTATGGCTTTACTGCAGCCGTGACGTACCAGGTAGAGGTTTCCCTTACCGATGACTGGACTGATCCGGAGACAAAGTATGCCGTGCTCGGGACGACTTATAACACAGCCAGGATAAATGTTGATGCAGCTGACCTTGCAGCATCCCTTACAGCCTTGTCGGGCAAGGACGAGTCCGAGTTCCCGTTCATTACTGAGGTTTATGTCAGGCTTCGCGCAAGCCTTACCGTAAGCGGGAAAGGCGAGATTGTATCAAATGTGGTCGTGCTTCCGAATGTGCGTATCCATTATGCACTTCCTCCTGTGAATGCACCTGAGAAAATGTTCATCAACGGACAGTGCAACGGCTGGGACTGGGGCGCCGCCTTCAAGATGGTGGATGTCTGGACAAACTCTGCAGACAATGGCAATGACGGTTCGTCACGTACATTCTGGAGAATAGCATGGATGCCTGCTGACGGAGGATTCAAGATTAATTCGGCCAAGTCATGGAACGGGGATGAAGTCGGTTTTGCCGGTGCTTCCGTAACGGACAATGCAAATGCGGGAATCTCTGCTTCAGATGACGGCAATTTCGTAGTTGCCAATGAGGGATGGTATCTGATAGTAGTGAATATAAGCGTGTCAGGAAGGGATCTGGTATACAATGTCACATTCAATGAGCCGGCCGTATATCTGATCGGTCTTTCCGCACCGTCCGGAACATGGGACATTCTTGAAGAGAACCGCTTTGAGGTTCCGGCTGCGGCTGACGGAATGTTCAAGTCACCAGCCCTTGCTGCAGATCTGGCGGGAACAGATGAGGACGGATGCTTCCGCGCCTGCATCAAGCTTGACGGACAGGAATGGTGGCATACAGAATTCATGGTGTTTGACGGTGTCCTTAAGTTCCGCTCGACAGGAGGTGACCAGGACCGCGTCGGAGGAAAGGCCGGGCAGTCTCTCTACATCAACTTCACCGATGAGACAGGTGATATTAAATAATCATAAAATCAGACAGAAATATGAAACATACAGCATATTCAATCATGTTGGCGGGACTTCTGATGACAGGATGCATCGCCGGAGACTACGGCATAAAGCCGGCAGATCCGCAGAGCTGGTCTCAGGAAGACGCTGTGACACTTCCGTCTCTGACAGCTTCTGCCGTGCAGCCGATAGATATTGCACGCGTTGAGGAAGATTCCGTTGCGATTGCAGCAATCACTCCGATGGTTGTGGAAGGCGCGGAAGTCAGGTATGTGGTTGTGCTTGACGACATTTATAAATTTCCTGTGGGGGAAGACGGCAAGGTGGCCGTCTCCCTTCTCCAGGAGACCGTGACTTCAGCCTATGGCAAGGCACCGAGGGCAAGGGCTTTCGATGCAGTCGTGAATGCCTATGTAATGGCCGGGGACGGCGGACAGGCTTCTCTTGTGCAGTCAGGAAAGTTTACACTGGAAGTTACTCCTGAGGCACCTTTTATTGACAGCGCATATTATCTTATAGGCAATGTGAACGGCTGGAACGCTGATGCGGCAAAGGAATTCATGTTCAAGCACAGCGGAAAGGATGTCTATGATGACCCTGTCTTCTCAATAGTTGTGACAGTTGAGGATGCCTCGTATTGGAAGATTGTGCCTCAGGGCAACTATGATGCAGGGAATGTTTGGGCGGAAGGCCCTCAGGGCGTGCTTGGCGTGGCTCTTGACGGAGATGATTCTGCAGAGGGCAAGCTGGTCACTGAGAAGCCTCAGGCTGCGCAGATTCCGGCTGCAGGTACCTATAGCATTTCAATAAACATGATGGAGTACACATATAAGGTGTCTCCGATGGCATCGGAATACTATCTTGTGGGTGCGCTCAACAGCTGGAATGCCACTGAAGCCGGCAAGTACTGCCTGCTCTATCCTGAAGGCTCGAATGTATTCTCATATACGACAAACTGGACAGGTGACCATAACTTCAAGATCTGGTCAGGTGCCGACTATGGCAACTGGGATGCTGCCGTCGGCAATCCGGTGGACGGAAATGCTGCAGCAGAGGGCACTATCGGAGGCGGCGGAGCAATCTGCACTCCTACGGCAGGGTTCTATAAGGTGACTTTCGACATGGCTGCAAACACTTACAGCTCTGTTGCCCTTGATGACCAGGCTCCTGCGGAACATGAGTCAATCTCACTTATCGGAGACTTCAACGGATGGGGCGGTGACCTTGACCTGACTGAGGGAGCACCTCACAACTGGTATGTTTTTGGGGCGGAGATTCCTGCTGACGGCGGCCTGAAATTCAGGGCTGGCCATGACTGGACACTCAGCTGGGGAGCCGACGCGGATATTGCAGACTGCAATTACGGAACTGCAACAAGCAGCAACGGACCGAACATGACCGTTCCTGCCGGTACATACGATATATTCTTCAATGACATTACAGGACAGTTTGTCTTTGTCGCCAGGTAATTCTATGGGACGGCTTCAAGGCCGGTCCATAAGGGCAGAAGACTGTGAAAGGTCTTCTGCCTGCCATTTCAAATCGGGATGTATTCTTGTACGTTATAAAAATGATGAAAAAATATTTTGCCTTGTTTTTTGCAGCCTTGTCTGTTTTGGCTGTGGTTGCGTGCAATGGACCTGAGATTGAGGAGGGAGGCCCTGGTTCATTGTCTTTTGAGAAAAGTGTATTGAAGTTAGGCCCTGAGGAAGGCAGCGGGGTGATTGCCCTGAAG
>CAMWUW010000002.1 GCA_947177525.1 uncultured Bacteroidales bacterium
CTTGATGCTTTGCTCTCAGCTTTTTGCATATTTGTCCTGACGGACATATATACGCCGGCGCTTCGGCAAAGCATTCAAGCAAGCTTGATGCTTTGCTCTCAGCTTTTTGCATATTTGTCCTGACGGACATATATACGCTGGCGCTTCGGCAAAGCATTCAAGCAAGCTTGATGCTTTGCTCTCAGCTTTTTGCTATATTTGCACTGCGATGAGAAAAAAGACATTCATACCAATTCCACCTATGGCAGATCTTCCGCCTGCAGAAAAAATCGATGCGGAGAAACTGCTTGACGACTATCTGTCAGGAAAAATCGACCTGATCTGCATCCTCGGCCCCACTGCATCAGGCAAGACAAAGTATGCCGTAAACCTTGCCAGGGAAATAAACCGCATCGCAGAATCGCGGAAGATGGCATCAAAAGCAGAAATCATCTCTGCAGACTCCCGCCAGGTCTACCGGGGCATGGACATAGGGACAGGAAAGGATCTTTCAGAATACGGAGAAATCCCTTTCCATCTCATGGATATTGCAGACGCCGGATCCAAATACAACATTTTTGAATATCAGCGCGACTTCGAACGTGCGTATAAAGACATTGTCTCAAGAAACGGGATTCCTGTATTATGCGGAGGGTCAGGCCTGTACATAGAAGCCGCAACCTGCGGATATTCCCTCCCGGAAGTTCCTCCGGACGAAAATCTGAGGGCAGAACTGGAAAAATACAGCACAGAGGAACTGGTCAGCCGCCTTGCCGCACTCAAGCCTCTTCACAACACCACGGACTACGACACAAGGAAACGGCTCATAAGAGCACTCGAAATCGCAATATACGAAGCAGAACACCCGGTGACACGCACAATGCACCTGCCGAAAAACACCTTTTACATAGGCACTCTCGTATCCCGTGACGAACGCAACGCAAGAATTGACAGAAGACTTGACGCAAGGCTGGAAGAAGGCATGACAGACGAAATAAAAGGGCTGCTTGACAGCGGAATCCCGGCGGAAGACCTTATCTACTATGGGCTGGAGTACAAATTCGTCACACTGTACATCACAGGCAAACTGACATACGGACAAATGCGCGAACAACTTGCCACAGCCATACACCAGTTTGCAAAAAGACAGATGACATGGTTCAGAGGAATGGAAAGGAAAGGAATCCGTATCCACTGGACGGAAGTCTGAACCCGGACCGCATCATTTGCCTTCCGGGTAGAATTTCGATTTTACAGGCGCACCTGCAGGAGTGATGAAATGGTGATTCTCATCTTTCCAGGCATCCTCATCCCAATTCGGAGACTCGTATTCTCCTTCATGGTCAACAATAAACCCAAGGTAAGTTATTCCTATGCCCTGTGCCAGATACTGGGCCTCATAGAAAGTCTGGACCTCAAACAATGCCTCAACGGCATCCCGTCCGCAAACGGACATCAGGCCGCTGTCAAAAAGACGGTCATGGTCATTGCCATATATATCAGTGGCACAAGCCAATATCTCCAGATTGTTGTGCCTTGCCATCGCCAATGTATATTCATGAAGATACCTGCTGTCAGTCTTCAGGTGCACGATTCCCCCGTTCTTCATGAAACTTCGGTACCGGTTCATGAACAGAGGACTTGTAAGGCGTTTTTTTTCACGTCCTATCTGAGGGTCCGCAAAAGTAATCCACACTTCGGAAATCTCCCCAGGCGCAAAAAGAGAGCAGATGAACTCAATGCGTGTGCGGAGAAAAGCCACATTGCGTATACCGTTCCTCTCTGCATATCCGGCTCCTTTCCACAGGCGCGCCCCTTTTATGTCCACACCGATATAATTGCATGAAGGATTGCGCATTGCCAAATCGACAGTGTACTCACCTTTTCCACATCCCAGCTCAAGCACAATCGGATTGTCATTCCCGAAAAAATCACGGTTCCAATTGCCTTTCAAAGGATGGTCGCAATTAAGTACCTGGTCAGTCGAAGGCTGCACCATACATCTGAAAGTCTCGTTTTCACGGAATTTTCTCAACTTGTCCTTTCCCATGGCGACTACTCCTTATCTGTATTGCCGTCGGCATGATTCCTATGGCCATGATGCCCTTCACCCTGACGTCTGCGGTCTCCCTGGCGTCCTTTTCCGAAATTTTTCCTGGCTTCAGGCCTGCTCTTGTTTTCTCTTTCCTGGCCACCTGCCTGCGAGGGCTTTCTGCCATTGCCTGCCGGTTTCTTTTTCTTCTTGCGCTTCCTCGCCTCGTCAAAACGTGTGATGGAATCATCACCTACCGCCGTAACGAATTCAGGTGCCGCAGGTTCCTGCTCATGCTTGAGCGACTCCGGCTTGACACCGTTCCGGTTCATGCGTATTATATTCCATACCTCCTGTGCGGAAAGCGGGTAAAGATTTGCAAAAGACGAAGGGTCGTATGAGAAATACATGACTTCTCTAAGAATGTCAGTCTTCATAAGATACGCAAGTCCGTCCTCAAGCTCCAATGGATTGTGGACCTTCGGTATACGTGACTGTGCATCCATATATACAGCGGTTTCATAATTCAGGCAGCATTTGAGTTTTCCGCACTGCCCGGCCAGCTTCTGCGGATTGAGCGACAAATCCTGACAGCGGGCTGCAGCAGTTGTTATGGACTGGAACCCGGAAATATAATTGGAACAGCACAGCTCACGTCCGCACACTCCGAGTCCTCCGATAAGTCCTGCCTCCTGGCGCGCACCGATCTGCTTCATCTCGATTCTTATCCTGAACTCCTCGGCAAAAACCTTGATCAACTGGCGGAAGTCAACACGCCCGTCCGAGATATAATAGAATATGGCCTTTGTGCCGTCCCCCTGAAATTCAACATCACCAATCTTCATCTCCAGTTCAAGCTCGGCGGCAATCTGGCGTGCGCGTATCATTGTCTCGTGCTCACGGGCTATCGCCTCCTGCCATTTCTCGATGTCAAACAGCTTTGCCTTGCGGTATATCTTCTTGAATTCATAAGTTTCCGGATTGATGCGCTTGCACTTCATCTGACGCACCACAACAGGTCCTTCAAGTGTCACAATACCGAGGTCATGTCCGTTGGAAGCCTCAACAATAACCAGGTCACCGGTCTTGATGCTCTGCCCTGAGACATTTTTGAAAACAGCTTTTCTCGTATTTTTGAAACGGACTTCAAAATAGTCCTTGTACTGCTCCTGGCTCACTCCCTGAAGCCAGTCATAAACCTCCAGCTTGCAGCAGCCCTGCCGGTAACCGCAGTCCAGTTCTCCGGTTTCAAGCCGCTCAACCGTACATCCGCGTGAGCAGTCGTATTTTTTAGATTCCTTATCG
Organism: uncultured Bacteroidales bacterium; assembly: GCA_947177525.1. Classification (GTDB taxonomy): domain Bacteria; phylum Bacteroidota; class Bacteroidia; order Bacteroidales; family UBA932; genus Cryptobacteroides. Next base: position 3,317 of record CAMWUW010000002.1, read on the forward strand.
TTGTTCATAGTTGCCAATGGTCCTCGGACCGGGTTATATATTAGCGTCAGTGCGACGAAATCAAGCAGAATCCCTTAGGATTCACATTATATTAAGATACATTCTGTTCACCAAATCACAGAAAACTATCTTGGAGTTGACATTCCTGTCTATCATAGCGGCCGCTCCCTCAATATCTGAGGCTGCCTTTCTGAGAAAGCGTTCAGTACATTTACCGGCCAGATCAGAATAAAATTGCATTTCTTCCGGAGCGACACCTGCAATCTGCGGAAGTTCCCGCTTTATCATAAACAGCTTTCTGATGCAGTCACCTGCAAATATACAAAAAGCTTTCTGTTTTTCACGCGATTCCAAAGAAGCAGCGGCCTCACCACATTCAAGTGCCCCAAGCAAATCCCGCGAAACAATCCGGCCCATCATATCCGAAAACATGTCCAGAAAAGAGTTGTGCTCCTCCCTCTCTCCAAGCATTTCCATTGCAGCCCCTACGCTTCCGCCGGATACGGCAGCTGCAGAAACAGCCTCAGACGGATCAATGCCGAACTTCTCCGTCAAAGTCCTTTCAACCTCTTCCCTTGAGCAAGGCAGCACCCTGACACTCTGGCATCTTGAGAATATAGTCTGAAGCACCTTTTCGGGTGCATGCGTTATAAACAGGAACAGTGTCTTTTCAGGCGGTTCCTCAACCAGCTTCAGAAGCATATTGGCAGTCTGCTGGTTCATTTTTTCAGGAAGGTAGAAAATCACTGCCTTATATCCTCCTGAAACCGAAGCCAGAGAAAGCTTTCCTATTATTGACTTTGCCTCAGCAACAGCGACAAGACCAGTCTTGCCCTCTATGCCTATCGCCTTCTGCAGAAGAGACTCAACAAAATACGGATTAGCCGTCACAAGTTCACGCCAATATTTCACATAAGACTCAGAAACCGGCTTGTCGTCAGAAGTCTTTGGCCCCTTGTTCACGGGATACACAAAATGCACATCAGGATGTATCAGCCTGGACATCTGACGGCACGACTGACATTCCCCACATGAGTCTCCTCCTGACGGATTCGCACAATTGAGGTACTGTACGTATGCCAAGGCAAGCGGAAGAGCACCGCATCCGTCATTCTCATAAAGCAGCATGGCATGGGCCACACGCCCGCTGTCTGCCATAGACACCAGAGCGTCAGCCACCTTTGAATTCCCGATGATGTCCCCGAACCTCATTACACTATTCTTTTTGCAGTAAAATGGGCCAGGTCCACAAGACACTCTTTCTCACGGGACTCAGGGAATATTTCCAGGGCAGCCACAGCCTCATCCACATAATGTCCAAGCCTTCCGGAAGCATACTCCAGTCCACCGTTTTCACGGACAAAAGCCATAATCTCATCCCTCACGGACAAATCCGCCCCTATGCATCTCACCATTTCCCTCACCTCCCGGCTTTTCTCCGCAGAGACAGAAGCAAGGGCACCGAGCAAAGGCAATGTTATCTTCTTCTCCAGCACATCCACGCCCGTAGGTTTGCCGGCAGAATCTGTACCTGCATAATCAAACATATCGTCACGGATCTGGAAAGCAAGCCCGAGAGAAACCGCATATTTTCCGGCAGTCCTTTCCATTTCATCAGAAGCATTTACCGACACGGCACCTGAAACACAGGCAGCCTCAAAAAGCGAAGCCGTCTTTCCGTATATTATCTTAAGATAGTCACTTTCGTCAGTATCTCCGCTCTGGGCTTTCTGCAGCTGAAGCATCTCTCCTTCTGCAAGATCTCCCAGGGTCTTTGAGAACAGGCGTATCATGCGGGTATCATCGCCATTGTCGCCAAAGATAAGCTCCATTGCCTTGACAAGCCAGTAATCCCCTACCAGCACAGATACCGAAGGCCCCATAAGAGACCTTATCGTCGGAAATCCCCTGCGCCTGTCACTGTCATCCGCGACATCGTCATGCAGAAGAGTGGCATTGTGCAGAAGTTCAGCCGCAGCGGCATAACGTATGGAGGCATCGGTAATCCGACCTCCGGAACATGCACGTGCCATAAGAACAGAAAGCAATGGGCGAAGCTGCTTTCCGGAATGCGAAAGCACTGTCACATTGGTGTCGTTCAAAAGGCCGATATCACTCAACAATGCCGAATTGATGCATTCCTGCACCAATGTCCAGTCATTGCCGACGTATGACTTGATAGAACCCAGATCCATTATAATGTCTTTTAAAACAGGAAGGCAACACTTAAGGTGACGCCTGAAAAATTCTTTCCTTTCATTACGGACTCTTTGGCCAGACTCCAGATTTCCGATGCACCGGGAGCATTGCCGTCTCCGTCAAACAGAGGTCCGAAATTCCAGTTATATCGCCCGATGACCTGTATTTTCCATATCTCCAGTCCGACGCCAAGGCCAAGGCCGTACTCAAGGCGGCTGATTCCATCCCAGCGGTTCCGGAACGAGACATCACTGCCGGAAACAGAGAGGCCTGTCACCCTGTTGTTGAGTCCATAGCCGACATAAGGGGCAACATCAAGGAAAGGACGGAACAGAAGCAGGTCCGGTCCCCACTGGAAAGACACCGGCAGCTCAAGATATCCCATCCTGTAGTCAAAGCTGCTCTGCCCCTCGACCACTCCCTCTATGGATGAGGCCTTCATCTGATAGAGAAGAGAGGGCTGTATTGCAAAGCCCAGCGGCAGACGGAACTTATATGTCAGACCGGCATGATAACCGGTGGCGAGGCCGCTGCTGACCTCCTTCATTCCGGTAAATCCTGCGCCTCCGACAATTCCGAAGTCACCGGCAAAAAGATTCTGCGCACCGGAAAACATCAGCACGCAGAAAGCCAATAAGGCAAACAAACGTTTCATCGGAAGATTCAGATGAGCGAATCCAGCTTCGCCGCGATGTCCGCCTTGGAAGCTGCACCGACAAGCCTGTCAACCAATTCTCCGTTTTTGAAGAAAAGCAATGTAGGGATGCTCCTGATTCCGTACTGCATAGGTACATCCTCATTCTCGTCCACATTGCACTTGCCTACGACTGCCTTGCCGTCATATTCTTCCGCCAATTCTTCCACAACAGGAGCAATTGCCCTGCATGGTCCGCACCATGTGGCCCAGAAGTCCACAAGAACCGGCATTTCAGTATTCAAAATTTCGCTGAAGTTTCCGTCTGTAACAATTTTTGCCATAACAAAATTCTTTTAATGATGGTATTTTAAAAAACAATCCAACCGCAAATATAACGATTTACGGCTGGATTCACAATAATGATACCGCAATGCCGCCAAGAAGCATTATAAATTCATTGCGGCATTTTACGTTTCTAATATGCCTTTTCCACGTTCCAGACAAAAGCCCTGAGTCCGAGAGCAGGAGTTTCCTCATCCTTCGCCCTTACGGCGGCAAGGATACCGTCAACCTTTTCATCGGGAACGAATGTCAGTATGGCATTGTTCATCGTCGGCCAGGCGTGGTTGCCAAGATGCGGCTCTCCGGTCTCGCTTCCGCGTCCGGAAATGTCATGCCACATTGTCAGGCCACGGCATCCAAGCTCTTCAAGGACATCCGCAATCTCCATATTATAGGCCTGGTCGTAGGCTATAAATATTCCTTTCATATTTTATTTTCTTTCATTCGTTAATAGTCATGCAGGACAGGCTATGCCTTTGCAGCTTTCTTTGCAGCCTTTCTGCCGGCACGGTGTTCCTGCCATAATGCCGTGGACACATAGAGCGTAGGGATGATGACAAGGGTCACGAGAGTAGAAATCGAAAGTCCCCATGCCACAACCATACCGAGCGAACGCCACATCTCAGAACCTTCTCCCTTGCCCACAGCCATAGGTATCATACCGAGCACTGTGGTGAGAGTTGTCATGAGAATCGGACGCAGACGCGACTTGGAGGCCTCCACTGTCGCATCAACTACGCCTATGCCCCTTTCACGCAATAGGATTGTGTAGTCAATAAGCACAATACCGTTCTTCACAACGATACCCATGAGGATAAGGATACCTATAAGTCCCATGACTCCGAGAGGAGTACCTGTCACGGCAAGGCCGAGGAACACTCCCACAAAGGCAAAAGGAATAGAGAACATGATGACAAGCGGACTCAAGAACGACTCGAACTGCGAAGCCATGACAATGTAGACAAGGATTACAATCATGACGAGCAGCATTATCAGGTCGCCGAAAGTCTCCTGCTGGTCTTCATACGAACCGCCGATGCGAACCCTCAGCTCTGACGGTATTTCTATCTCTTCAAGAGTCTTTTCGGTCATTTCCACAACTTCAGAAAGAGCCTTTCCTGTAGCAACGACTCCGGAGACAGTAATCACGCGCTCACGGTTCTTCCTCTGTATAGAAGGCGGCATCTGTGACTCTACCACGGTACCGAGATCCTTGATTCTCACGGCATTGCCCATATTGTTGTAGACAAGGATATTCTCAATGTCGTCAATGCTTGTCCTGAACTCAGGAGCATAGCGCACGCGTATATCGTACTCATCACCGTCCTCACGATAGAATGACTGTGTAGAACCGTTCATTGCTGCACTTAGATAAGAAGCCGCAGCAGTACTGTTGAGACCATTGACTGCGAGCTTTGTCCTGTCGAAGTCCACCTGATATTCAGGGATATACTCATCACGGCTCAAAAGCACCTGGGAGCATCCTCCGTCTTCGAGCATTTTGCGCTGGACTTCCCTTGCAAGGCGGTCCGTAGTATCAAAGTCGTATCCGTATATCTCGACATCAACAGTAGAGGCACCTCCCATTCCGCCGCCGCCTTCTGTCACCTTAATCTTCTTGAACTCAGGATATTCATTAAGTATACCGCGGATAACATCGGCAAGCTGGGAACATGACCTGTCACGTTTTTCCATACTGCCGATGTTGATGTTGTATGAAATCACGTGGGTACCATTGTTTCGCATGGCTGCCCAGGCATTCTCGGAATCCGCCTGTCCGAGTGAATATGAACAGTTCACAATCTCAGGGACAGATTCGTGGAACCTTCCGTAAAGTTCATGGGCAACAGACCTTGTTACATTTTGTCCGGTACCGGCCGGAAGCTCAAGTTCAACAGTGATTCGTCCTTCATCAGATTTCGGGAAGAATTCTGTCTTGATGAGAGGGTAAAGGAAGAAAATTGTAGCCGCAAAAGCTGCCAATGCAATGCTGGCAACAACTATTTTGTGATTTACACACCATCTTATCAGATGTGAGTATCCCCTCGAAATCCAGTTGAGGAATTTATTGAAGTTTCCGAAAATCAGATCATGCATTTTGCCGTGCTTTGGCTTGAAGCGCAAAAACTGCGAGCAGAGCATCGGAATGAGCGTAAGGGCACCTACAGTAGACACAATCATGATGATGCTGGTAATCCATCCGAGCTGCCTGAACATGATTCCGGCCATACCCTTGATCATGGTAAGAGGAAGGAAAACGGCAAGCATTGTAAGCGTAGATGCAATTACGGAGATACCGACTTCCTGTGTAGCATGCACGGCCGCCTCCTTAGGCTTGGCACCTTTTTCAAGATGTGTGGATATGTTCTCCAGCACCACAATGGCATCATCGACGACCATACCGATTGCAATTGACAAGGCTGACATGGATATGACGTTCAGCGTATTGCCGGTACCCCACAGATACATGAGGGACGCAAGCAGTGAAATCGGAATTGCAAGCACGATGATGAAAGTGGCCCTCCATCTTCCGAGGAAGAGATACACAACAAGCATCACGATGAGGAAGGTCACGACGATGGTCTCCTTCAGGGAGTTGATGGAGTTGATGATATTGTCGGAGCTGTCCACCACGGTTCTGATCTGGATATCTGACGGAAGATCCTTTTCAATCTTCTTCATTTCCTTCTTGACACCCTTGATGACATTTACGGCATTGGCTCCGGACTGTTTCTGGATGATGATCTGGGCTCCTTGGCGGCCGTTTATATAAGCCTCCTGGTAACGCTCCTCCACACCGTCGACAACACGGGCGACATCACGCAGAAAGATAGTCCTTCCGTTGGAGTGCCCGACCACAATGTCAAGCATCTGGTCAGCATTCGTGAACTCCTTCTCAACACGAAGCGAATATGCATTCGACCCGATGTCAACTGTACCGCTCGGCACATTTCTGTTCTCTGCAGCGATAATTGAAGATATTCCGCTGACAGTAAGGCCGTATGCTTCAAGCTTATTCGGGTCGCAATACACCTGGATCTCACGCTGAGGCGCACCGGCAACAGAAACTGTACCTACACCTGAAACGCGTGCGAGCGGCGTTGCCACTTTGTCATCCAATATTTTTTCAAGAGCCGGAAGGCTCTCATCCGCTGTGGCTGCCATAATCATGATAGGCATGTCATCAGCACTGAATTTGAAGATTACAGGAAGAGATGCCCCGTCTGGAAGAGACGAGTTCACCATGTCCAGCTTGTCCCTGACATCATTGGTTGCCACATCAATATCGACGCCCTCCACAAATTCAAGAGATATGATGGAGATGTTTTCCTTTGATGTGGATGTAATGTTTTTAAGGTCACTGACACCGTTCAGTGAGTTCTCCAGGACTTTCGAGAGGTTTGTCTCGATATCCGCAGCACTGGCTCCCGGATACGATGACATCACCATGATGAAGTTCGCATCAAATTTAGGGAACCTGTCTATTGATATATTTATAAGCGAAAACACTCCGAATATTGCCATGGCAATGAAGACCAGGGCCGTAGTCACCGGATTGTTGACCGCTTTTCTGTATATACTCATAATATCCTAATATTATTTTTAGACGCCGCATTACGCGGCTGTTTCTCTATTCGTTGACAGTAACCTTTATGCCGTCCTTCAGACGCGGCTGGCCTCCGGTAACGACAACGGCATTATCTGAAAGACCTTCAAGAATTTCATACTCTGCCCCAAGACGGCGTCCGAGAACCACTTTCTGATAACTTACAGTCCCGTCCTCAGCAAGAACGTATACAAAGCGTTCTCCGGATCCCTGCTGCTTGACAACTGCCACATCAGGCACTACAACGCTGTTGTTTGAGCCGAAATTGACAGTCACCCTTGCGAACATTCCGGGACGCAGGGTCTTGTACTTGTTCTCCACGACAACCTCAACAGTAAATGTTCTTGTGGCAGGGTCTATCGTAGGGTATATTCTGCTGATTTTTCCATAGAATGTCTTGTCCGGAACAGCGTCAGCAACAATTGTAACCGAGTCTCCCTTCTTTACTTTTGTATAGTCCGACTCTGAAATGCCCACAAGGAGCTTTACAGGCACAATCTGCTCAACGGTAAACACCGGAGCGCTCATTGAATACATGTCGCCGACATCATAATTACGGGCAGTAACCACACCGTTGATAGGAGAGCGGAGCACAGAATTCTCCAGGAGATTCTCGTATGAAGTCCTGCTGACCTTATATGCAAGCTCTATGGCATCCAGATCAGACTGAGAAAGTCCGCCCGCATCATAAAGTCCCTTGAGGCGGTTATATTCTATCTCATTGTTTTTCATCTGGAGTTCAGCCTGCTGGAGCTGAATCTGGTCCATCTCGGCGAGAACCTGGCCCTTGCTGACAAAGTCACCGACTTCAACATTGATTTTCTTTATCCTGTTGGCGCTTTGAGGAGCAATATTGTTCTTCACGAATGGCTCTACCGTTGATGTATAGGTGGAAGTCTGGGGAACTTCGCGCATTGTCACCTTTGCAACTGAGACTTTTGGGGCGATCTCTGCCGCTGCTGTCTCCTGCTGATTGTTCTTTTCATTTCCGCCACAGCCTGCAATCACTGCCGCCATGGCTCCAAGAAACATTGTTCTGATAATAGTTTTCATTGATATATTGAATTTTATTATTCGTTTATGAAATCCTGGCCGAGTGTCTGCTCAAGCTGGGCCTTGGCCGTTACAAAATTGTATATTGCCTGGGAACCGGCAAGACGCGCCTGGGTAAGTGCAAGCTGTGCATCATTAAGCTCGATAAGAGTGCTGCGCCCGACTTTGTATGAGGCTTCGGCAATGTCATACGCCTTCTGGGCCGATCCGATTGCCTCCTGCGCGGCATACCAGCTTTTCATGTTGGTTTCCATTGTGTTCAGATTCTGTCTGATGGAAATCTTGAGCTGACGTTCCGTGTTCAGGGCCTGAAGCTGCACCTGGCCATGCTGGTTCTTCGCCTGCCTTATCTGATTGTAGCGTTTTCCGCCGGCGAAAATAGGAATGTTGAGACTGATTCCCACATACGAATATGGAGTCCACTTGTACTCATTGAACTTGAAGTCATTTGTCATCGCATTGATGCTGTAGTTGAATCCAAGCGAAAGAGTCGGGATGCAGGCATATTTCTGCAACTTGATGTTTTCCGCAAGCTGTTCAGCCTGAAGCGCAAGCTGCTTCATTGTGGTGTTGTTTTCCAAGGATATGCTGTCATGCTGGTGCACGTCATAGAACATGTGCTCGGAATAGTCTTCAAGGCTGCCTGCTATGTCAATGTTAAGGTCCAGGTCAACGCCGAGCACCGCCTTCAGCTGCCACAATGACAAAATGACAGAACTCTCGGCATTGTAGACATTAGGGATGGCATTGGCCACCGTCGTCTTCGCCCTTATAAGCTCGAACTCCGAAACTTTCTGTGCGTCATACTTCTTCTGGGCCTCGGCAAGATTCTGCACTGCATTTTCATAGACTTGCCGATACACGTCAAAAGCCTCTTTGGCAAGCAAAGTAGAAAAATATGCATTTTTCACCTGTGTAACCATATCAAGTCTGGAAGCCCTCGCTTTTTCTACGGCAAGCTCCACATCAAGTCCTGAAATCTTTATGCTCTGCCACAGCTGGGCATTTATGATGGGCATCGAAGCTGACAGTCCGGCAGACCATGTATTCCATCGTCCGACCTCCAGTCCTCCGCCTGAGGATGCCCTTGCGGATGTCTCACCGGCATCAGGAATCTCCGCACCGGTACCGTCACCCGGATTTTCAGAACCGTCGCCTCCGGTAATTCCGGAACCGCCGGCGGCACCCATGTCGAAATCCATATACATAACCTGTTTCTTGATGGTTCTCTGATAGTTTCCGGAAACATCAATCTGAGGGAACAGAGATGCGTATGTGCCTTTTTTCGCAAAACCAGTCCTTTCAATTTCCATGTCTGCCACTTTGACAGACAGATTTTCGCTCAACGCAATTTCAAGCGCCTGCTCCAAAGTGATGACCACAGGGACATCAGAAGAATCGGCCTGCTCAAGAATGAGCACAGCCTTGTTCTCTGAATCGTCCTCTCCCGACGTCTTTGTCCTGTACTGTGCGTCAGAGACGACAGAAGGAACAATGAGACCTGCGGTGACCACCGTTAAAACCGCTAATTTCTTCATTTGAATAATACACTAAACATTTTTGAATTACAAGGGGCTGGCTTCGTGCAAAATTTAAGCCAGCGGCATAGCCCAAATTGGTCCAAACAGCTATATATTTGGTTTAAATTTATAAAGTAGGTATATTTGGTCGGCAAAAATACGAAAAATGAACGAATATAGACAAAAAGCAGCCAAGCCGGCAATAATATTCAGGGCCAAAAACATGACCCGGTACGGATATGTTGACGACTTCATTTTCGCCGGAGAAATCAATGGCGGAGACCATATCATATACAAAAAAGCCCTAAGGCCCCAATACCACTTGGTGATTGTCATTCTTGAGGGGACAATGAGAGCCATCATCAACGGGAAAGAGCATGTATTCGGGGCAAAGTCATATATGAACCTTCCTGCATGGGCAGAAATTTCGGAGATACAATACGGAGATGACTTCCATGCCCTGGCAGCTGCGACCGACAATACCATTCTGGAAGACATTATGATGAGCAGGAGTCCTTTCCCGCATGACTATCATTTCCGGATTGCACATTTCATAAAAGGAGGAACGCTGACAGACAATGACATCAGCATCCTCGCCCATGACATCACCAATCTGATAAAAGCCTTAGATTCAAAAGATCATCATTTTATGGAAGAGCTGTCATACGCGTATTTCTACATACTTCTGACGGACATGGCTGACATGATGTGGAAAAAATACGGGAAAGGCTCTCCGTCACACTACACTGAAATGAAGAGGTCGGACATGCTCATGAAAAATTTCCTGCATCTTCTTACGGAAAATATTGAAACGGAGACAAATGTCTCTTTTTATGCAGAAAAACTTTGCATATCAAAACAATATCTTTCACTTATAGTCAAAGAGAAGACACAGGTTCCGATAAGTACAATTATATCCGCAATACGGACAGACAAGGCGGCCAGACTGCTCCGGGATCCGGAACTGACCATTCAGCAGATTGCCTCAAGGCTTTCTTTCTCCGACCAGTCTGCATTCGGGAAGTTTTTCCGCAGGAATACGGGAATGTCACCCTTGAAATACAGAAGCAGCCTGAGGAAGACTCTGCTTTCACTCAGGCCGCAGCTGCAATAAGTGTTATCCGACGGGAATCAGGCTCCCAGTCCCTTGGCATAATGTGTCTGCGGAGCTTTCGGCTTCTGCGGATGCACAATGGCCGCAGGCTGGCGTCTGATGAAGCTGTAGACCAGAATGCCGGCTCCAAGCAGAATGAAAGGTATGCTGAGAAGCTGCCCCATGTTCAGAATCATATTCTCTTCAAATCCTACCTGAGGTTCTTTGATGAATTCTATAAGGAAACGCATTCCGAAGAGAATGATAAAGAATATGCCTATAAACGTACCCCGGTACATTTTGTCAAGCCTGTATCTATACAGCAGGAAGAGTAGTGCTCCAAGGACAGTATAGCTGAATGCCTCATAAAGCTGTGTCGGATGTTTCGGCAAAGTCTCTCCGCGAAGTTCAAAGACAAAGCCCCAAGGAAGATTGGTGACGTCACCATATATTTCCGAATTGCAGAGATTTCCGAGCCGTATCAGTGCCCCGGCAAAGCATACTGCAATGCATAGGCGGTCAAGAATCCACAAGAAATCGAAGTCATATTTTCTGCCGTAATGACGGGCAAACCACCACATTGCAATAAAAAGCGCAATTGTGCCCCCATGGCTCGCAAGCCCGCCTTTCCATGGCATAAAAATTTCCAGGAAGCCGTTCCAGCTGCCGAGATAATAGTCCGGCTGGTAAAAGAGACAATGGCCAAGGCGCGCTCCTACGATTGTTCCGAAAAGAAGAGTGTACAGAAGAGGGTCAAGCAAAGTCTGCGGAACACCTTCTCTTCTGAAGAAATATTTGAATATAAACCATCCCAGGACAAATCCCGAGACAAAGAGGACAGAATACCATCTCAGAGATAACGGACCTAAGTGCAGTATCTCCGGATTCATGTGCCAATTCACTATAAGAGTCTCTATCATGATGTGATTTTTTAGGCCGACAGCCGATTGCTCCGCAAAGATATAAAAAAAATAAAGAGACCGGCCCATTTGCATGCCGGTCTCCCATGAGTTATTGTGCAGTTTATTATTTGCGGATTGCAGCAATGCCAGGAAGCTCCTTGCCCTCAAGGTACTCAAGCATGGCTCCGCCGCCTGTTGAGACGTAGCTGACCTTCTTTGCAAAGCCCATCTGAGTAACTGCAGCAACAGAGTCACCGCCGCCTACAAGCGTAAATGCGCCGTGCTCAGTAGCCTTTGCAAGCATCTCAGCCACCTTGTTGGTACCTTTTGCAAAAGCAGGTATCTCAAACACGCCGACAGGACCGTTCCAAAGGATGGTCTTTGAGTTCATGATGACATCCTCCCACACTGCAAGTGTACTTGGGGCAGCGTCGACACCTTCCCACTCGTCAGGAATCTCTGTGTTGAGGCAGATCTTTGTATTTGCGTCATTTGAGAAACCGTCCGCGATGATCACTTCTTTTGACAGATACAGTTTTACGCCTTTTTCCTCAGCCTTCTTCATGATGCTGAGTGCAAGTTCCATCTGGTCATCCTCGCAAAGTGACTTTCCGATTTTGCCGCCCTGGGCCTTCTTGAATGTATATACCATTCCTCCGCCGATGATCATGTTGTCAACTGCGTCGAAAAGGTGCTCAATGATGCCGATTTTAGAAGACACCTTTGCACCTCCGATGATTGCAGTCACAGGATGCTCAGGGGTCTTGAGAACACGGTCGATAGCCTTGATCTCGCCTTCCATTACATAACCGAACATCTTGTCCTCAGGGAAATACTCTGCGATGAGAGCAGTAGAGGCATGTGCACGGTGTGCTGTTCCGAAAGCGTCATTGATGTAGCAGTCTGCATACGAAGCAAGCTTCTTGACGAAGTTCTTCTGGCTCTCCTTTACGGCAGCCTTGGCAGCTTTCTTGTCCTCGTCAGTAGCATCCTCAGCGAGTCCTCTCGGCTTGCCTTCTTCCTCAGCATAGAAACGGAGGTTCTCAAGAACAAGCACTTCGCCCGGCTTGAGGGCAGCCACCTTGTCATCGGCATTCATGCAGTCATCGGCAAATTTCACCGGTGCACCGAGAAGTTCCTCGACACGGCCGAGAATGTGCTTGAGAGAAAATTTGTCAGTCACGCCCTTTGGACGTCCCAGATGCGACATGATGATCAGCGAACCGCCTTTCTCAAGCACTTTCTTGAGCGTAGGGATTGCAGCCCTGATACGGGTGTCATCGGTAATCTCCATCTTGTCATTCAACGGAACGTTGAAATCAACTCTGACAATGGCTTTCTTGCCGGAGAAATCGTAAGTGTCAATAAATTGTTGCATATCAATAAAGTTTTGAAATATCATCCACTGCGGTTCCAATTGCCCGCAAACAACCTGCAAATTTAGCAAATTTCGGCGAAATGCAAGAAAATACATATCTTTGCATAAATTTTCACTTGACTGATTCAGATATGATGACAATAGAGAGTCCGGGAGACTTCTGGAAGGACTATGAGCTCATAGATTCCGGCAATTTCGAAAAACTTGAAAGATTCGGCAACTTCATAATGGCAAGGCCTGAGCCTAAGGCTCTTTGGGACAAGTCCCTGTCGGAAGGCGAATGGAACAGACTCATCCACACGAGATTCAAGACCGGGGCCGGATTCGGCAAGGCCGGAAAAGAAGACAGCGGAACATGGGAAAGGCGCAAGAAAATGGATGACCAGTGGTACATAAGATACAACGGTTCACAAAGCGGCCTCGGGTTTTCGCTGCGTCTCGGCCTCACATCATTCAAGCATGTCGGCGTCTTTCCGGAACAGTCGCCAAACTGGGAATACATATACCGCCAGACAAAGAGGCTTGTGGAAAAGGCCAAAGCGGAAGGGCTTCCTGCTCCACGTGTCCTGAACCTCTTCGCATACACAGGAGCGGCATCACTCGCAGCAAAGGCCGCGGGAGCCGACGTGACTCACCTCGATTCCGTCCGGCAGGTTGTGACATGGGCCAGAGGCAACATGGAATCCAGCCGCATGGACAATATACGGTGGATTGTGGAAGACGCGCTCAAGTTTGCCAAAAGGGAGGCAAAGCGCGGAAACAAGTATCAGGGAATCATTCTTGATCCCCCGGCATACGGCCACGGTCCGGACGGAGAAAAATGGAAGCTTGACGAATGCCTGAACGAAATGCTCAAATGCGTATCATCAATCCTTGCGTCCCAGGACAGCTTCATGGTGCTCAACCTGTATTCCAACGGATACTCCGCAGTCCTCGGAGAGACTGTTGTCAGACAGGCTTTCTGTACAAAGACCGCCTTCAAATCCCTGGACTACGGAGAACTTGTCCTGAAAGACAATTTCGGAAAGAATCTTCCCCTCAGTGTCTTTGTAAGGCTTCTAAGATAAGTCATCGGCATCGAGGATGCTGCTGAAGCACTGGCGCAGGTCTTCAGCAAACTCCACGTCACCATAATGTTCCGCCACTTCTGCGAGGAATGCTATGCAATTATAGCAAAGCTCGAAGGTCTGGCGGGCATAGTCAAATCTCCTGCTGAAGAAATCTGCGGAAACAAGGATTTCATCGGCAAATCTTTTTGCAAGCGAGAGAGCCTTCTCCGGTGCACCTGCCTTATAATATGTCTCGACCATATCCACGGCCATATATTCGTTCGAGAAGCCGAGATAAGACATGTCAAGAGGGAAGTTCTCCTCAGGTACGCATTCCTGGCACATGTCGAGAATTTCAATTGCCTTCGCATTGTCACCTGCCTTTATCATCTCCTTGGCGACATTGACAAAGAGCTGGCGCTGCGACAGGACACCGCAGAACGTATACAGATTCTGATAGTCGGCAAAATAGTCGGTGCGCTTCAGGGCATCCCACTTATAGACGTTCTTCATCTTGAAATAAAGGTCGTCAGGATCTGCAAACCCTATGTCCGTGCTCCTCATCTTGTTCTTGACAGGCACGAATTTATATGAGAAGCCCTCATACATCAGATATTCCTTCAGGCCGATATTGATGTCCCCTCCCATGCTGAGCAGATTAAGAGGACGGTCCCACTTATAATTTGACAGAAAGTCGAGCATGAACAACTCAGGCTTGGTCAGGTAGTCCTTGTCCTTTGGAATTGACAAGACTATATGGTCAGGGATAATGTCCGCATATTTTTCATCAAGTATCCCGTACTTCAGGACATTTTCCTTGTCTACAGGCATGATGAATTTCCTTGACATTATATAATCAACCTTCCTGCCGCTCGCAAGCTCAAGCTTTGCCCCCGGATGACGGAATATCCTCATCACATCAGAGAGAAGAAAGGCCGTGTCACGGGTGTCATAAATATACACGAACTCATTGGTTCCGTAAAGATATTGGCGCGGTCCCACCGACAAATCAAGAGGAGCAGACTCATTGACAGCATATTTCATCTGGTCAATATGCCAGTCCGTTCCCAGAAGAGACGTGTTTACTATACGCACATCAGGGCGGACGTTCTCAACTTCCTGCGCATACCAGAGCGGGAAAGTGTCATTGTCACCGTGAGTCACCAGGATGCCGTTTTCCCCGACAGAGTTGAGATAGTTGACCGCCATTTCAACTGCAGTATAACGGTTGCTGCGGTCATGGTCATCCCAGTTTTCTGCTCCCATAAGGGCAGGAACACCAAGCATGGCTGCAGATATGGCCGCCGCCGAAAACAAGGAAATCCTGTCACCGAAGGCATCAGAGGCTCCTTTTTTCTTCCTAAATTCGGCAATCTTGACAAAAAGCGCAGCAACAGCAAGGCCAATCCAGATGGAAAAGGCATAGAATGAGCCAGCATACGCATAATCCCTCTCACGCACCTGATAAGGAGGCTGGTTGAGGTATATCACAATGGCAATTCCTGTCATGAAGAACATGAGGAAAGTCAGCCAGCACCCTCTCTTGTCACGGGCAAACTGGAAAAACAGCCCGATGATGCCGAGCAGAAGCGGCAGCATATAGTAATGGTTCTTGCCTTTGTTATTTCTGAGATAGTCAGGGGCATCGGACTGGTCACCGAGGCGTATATTGTCTATTGCCGGTATTCCGCACTCCCAGTTGCCGACAAACATGTCACCCGGAGAAGGGCTGTGTATGTCATTCTGGCGGCCGGCAAAATTCCACATGAAATAACGCCAGTACATCCAGTTCATCTGGTAGTCAAAGAAAAACGCCAGATTCTGGCTGAATGTAGGCTTCTTGTGCTCAGAGCCGGCGACAGTTTTACCTCCCCGCCCCATATATGACTTGTAGAAGTCCATCTGACTCTTGTCTGACGCGCTCCACATGCGTGGGAAAAGCATTTTTCCGGAAGACTCGTATTTTATCTTTCCCGGCCCCTCGGCCTTTATATATTTTGCCTTTGTCTTCCCGTCTTTCCCCTCTTCTGCCATAGGAGCCCAATATGTGGTGGTCTCGACAGTATACGGAGCACCGAAATACTGGCCGTACAAAAGCGGATTGCTTCCGTACTGCTCACGTCCGAGATAACGCACAAGGGTGAAAGGATTGTCCGGCTGATACTCATTTGTAGGAGTTTTCGCGCATGACCTTATAATGACAATCGAGAAGATGGAAAAACCTATAACGATGACGGTAAAGCACAGCAGAACTGTATTGGCAAGCACCTGCTGCTTTTTCATTGTGCGGAAAAGCCCGAAGAAGCATGCAGCAAGAAGTGCAGACATGAAAAAGACGGCGCCGCTGTTGAAAGGAAGTCCGAGGATGTTTACGAAAAACAGGTCGATATATGCTGCAATCTTAGGAAGATACGGTATAATTCCGAACAGTATGACACCGAGTATGACCACAGATATGGCAAATATCTTCAGGTATTCAGCAAAGCTGTAATGTCCGTTTTCCCTTTTCCTGTAATAAAACATGAAGACAAGGGCAGGAATGGTCAGGAGATTCAGCAGATGCACCCCTATGGAAAGGCCCATCAAAAAAGATATAAGCACAATCCAGCGGTTGGCATAAGGCGTTTCGGCCTGTTCATACCACTTTGTCATCGCCCAGAACACCATAGCTGTGAAAAGTGAGGACATTGCATACACCTCTCCCTCTACTGCGGAAAACCAGAAAGTGTCACTGAAGCAGTATGCGAGCGCACCCACTGCGCCGGAGCCGAAGACAGCCACGGACTGGGCCGCCGTATACTTCCCGTCCTCAGAAGGCGTCAGCAGCCTTTTGGCAAAAAAGACGATGGTCAGATACAGGAAAAATATTGTGAACGCAGAGCACAATGCACTCATCGCATTTACGGCCACTGCGGCATGGGCACTGTCTGCAAATATTGTAAAGAAACGGGCAAGCAGCTGGAACACCGGGTTTCCGGGAGGATGGCCCACCTCGAGCTTGTAAGAAGATGCGATAAATTCTCCGCAGTCCCAGAAAGAAGCGGTCGGCTCAATTGTCATCAGATATGTGACAGAAGCCACAACAAGCACTGCAAACGCGGTAAGTCTATTGTAGAGATTGAATTTCTTTTTATCCATATCCATGAGTTTGTTCATTGTGTTAAAACTGACAAATATAAGCATATATTGCGTATATTTGCAAAATTATTAATCATTCACAGAAACCAAGATGGCAGAAAACGACTGGAAGAAACGTTTGGGTGTAGTGTTCTCCACAAATCCTGATTTCGTCTATCAGGAAGAAGAGGCTTCAGAACCCGAGACTCTTGAACCTTCACGGCAGAATCTGACGGTAAGCATTGACAGAAAGGGGCGTGCCGGCAAACAGGTCACCCTTGTGAGCGGCTTTAAAGGAAGTCAGGACGATCTGGCGGAACTCGGCCGCACACTGAAGATGAAATGCGGAGTCGGCGGAAGCGCCAAGGACGGAGAAATCACGATACAGGGAGATTTCCGGGACAGGGTGACGGAAATTCTCAAAGGCATGGGATACAAGGCAAAAAGAGGGAACTGACATGGTGACCGACATTCTCGCCCTCGTATCCATTGTCTCTGTCATTGTTTTTCTTGACAGATTCGTGAACATACTCCCGTCTTTGGCGGCATGCATGGTGCGGTGGAAAGAAAGCCTCAATCTTGAGGCAAGCATTAAGTCAGGACGCGACCGTGATCTCGCCGCAATGCTTATGTTCATTCCTTTCTGCCTGATAATTTCCTCATTCAGAATGTATTGTCCTGACTTCATGCGAGGGATGGACGAAACGGCAAGACTCGGAAGCACATCTGCAGCATTTGTTGCATATATATTGCTGAGACTTGCCTTGACATATATTCTCAGGCCGCGTAAAATGAATCCGGCAGTTTACAAAGCCGCCCATAAGCTGTCCCTGAATTTCTTCACTATGCTGACACTGATCCTGCTCGGCATGGCCGGAACAATGTCTTTTGCAGGCATTTGCCCGTCATTGACAAGAAGTGCAATGCTTTGGGTATCAGCCTTGGTCTATATTTTATTTCTTATCAGAAAAACTCAAATTTTCCTTTCTTCTTGCTCTCTTTTCACAGCTTTTTCGTACCTTTGCGGCCTTGAAATAATCCCGACTGGGGCTTTTATAGTTTCAGCCATTGTTTTTTAGATAGAGAATGAGCGTTAAGAAGATCTTGATTTCGCAGCAGCAGCCGAAGACGGCTTCGCCCTATGCCAGCATAGCAGAAAAGTTCGGAGTGGAGTTTGACTTCAAACCCTTCTTCATGATTGAGCCTTTGACTTCCAGGGAGTTCCGTGCTCAGAGAATTAACATCCTCGACCATACTGCCATTGTGTTTTCCGCCAGGACCACGATAGACGCCTTTTTCCAGCTTTGCGAAGAATTGCGTGTAAAAGTGCCTGAGACAATGAAATATTTCTGCACGACAGAGGCCGTGGCAAATTATCTTCAGAAGCATATTGTCTACCGCAAGAGAAAGATATTCTTCGGTGACGGCACCCCGGGTTCCATCCTGAATCTCATTGGAACCAAGCATAAGGACGAAAAATTCCTCATCGCCACATCCGAATCCGTAAGCAAGGATGCGGTCACCCTTCTATTTGAAAACACAAAGCTGGATTTTTTGACAGCGGTCTTCGTGAAGCCGGTCTCACAGGACCTGAAAGACACTGACCTGAGTTCTTACGACATGGTGGTGCTTTTCAATCCTGCAGACGTGAAATCATTGTATGAGAACCATCCGGACTTCGTACAGGGAGACATAAAGTTTGTCTCATACGGAAAATCAGTCGTAAAGGCAATGACAGACGCCGGCCTTGAAATAGAGATTTCCGCTCCTACGCCTCAGGCTCCTTCTGTCGCAAAAGCGCTGGAGATATATCTTTCTAAGAACTGACAAGGTGGAGGAGGTTCAGCGGCACTGCACTTTTTCCAAAGAGGAGCGTCTCTGCGGGAAAACCGGAATATCGTTGCTTCTTGCCGGAGGAAGGCATGGAAAAGTACCTGGACTCAGGTTCACTTTCCGGCGGGACACCGGCAATGAGTGCAGCAGAATTCTTGTTTCCGTTCCGAAGAAGCTGTTCAAGCGTGCAGTAAAGCGCAATCTGCTGAAGCGCAGAATAAGGGAAAGCTGGCGTAAACAGAAGCACCTGCTGAACAACGGGAACGGGATTGATCTGCTGATTACATATTCTGTCAAGGAAATCATGAGCTACGATGACATTTTCCTTGCCGTCACAAAAGTCATAGAAAAGATAAATGAAAGAACTGCCGAATAAATTCTTCAGAGTCATAAAGAAGGCCGCAATCTTCCCTTTTGTCTTTCTTATACGTTTCTATCAGCTTTGCATCTCCCCTCTTAAGCCGCCAAGCTGCAGATTTACACCGACATGTTCACAATACGCACTTGAAGCATTCCGCAAGCATGGACCTTTCAAAGGCTTCCTGCTGACAGTGCGCCGCCTGCTGCGCTGCCACCCCTGGGGCGGAAGCGGTTACGACCCTGTTCCATAATCCCTTTTAGCAATATTCCCGAATCATTATGGCAAAAAAAGAAGGCATCAGAAAACTTTTTGACAAAATCGCCCCGGACTACGACCGTCTGAACCATCTGCTTTCCCTCGACATTGACAAAGCATGGAGAAAAAAGGCCGTGAAAGAAATTGCAGACATGCAGAAACCGGCTGAAATTCTTGACGTTGCCTGCGGAACAGGTGACTTCACAATAGAAATCGCACGCAAGACAGCGGCAGGGAGCAATATAACCGGCATTGACATCTCTGAGGGAATGATGGAAATAGGACGGGCGAAAATCGCGGAATCAGGTGTTGGCAAAAACAGGAATGTCACAATGGTGCAGGGAGACTGCGAAGCTCTTCCATATACAGACAACACATTTGACAGAGTCTCCGCAGGATTCGGGGTCAGGAATTTTGAACATCTCAGCCTTGGACTAAGCGAAATGTACCGTGTCCTCAAAAATGAAGGGAAAGTCATAATACTTGAGTTGTCAGTTCCTTCTAACCCGATGGTCAGGGCCCTCTACAAAGTTTACTTCCTCAAGGTTCTTCCTGCAATAGGAGGATGGATTTCCGGCGAGAGGGGCGCATACGAATATCTTCCGGCGTCGGTTCTCCGATTTCCTGCCCCGGACAAATTCATTAAAATGATGGAAGAAGCCGGCTTCACAAAGGTAGTGCACCGTTCAATGACGTTCGGTATATGCCGCATGTACACAGGTACAAAAGAGTGCTGATGCAAATGCTCCGATGAAAAACGGGCGGCACACCTTCTTCATTTCACCATATATATAAGGAATCCTGCACCGGCAAGGACACAAAACAAGAATACAGACACCGCAAGTACCGGAAGTGCGGCGTCGAGCTTTTGGGAAGGCTGCTTCCATACCGAATGCAGATGCCATGTAAACAACGGAATGGTCAGGGCGTACAGGTAATGCCACGGATCTGCGTACGACAGGATTGAATATGCGGCCATCGCTGCCCATCCGACGGCTATAAGGGCAGTCTGGTATATTTTTGCGCCATGCTTCCCGAGTTTCCCGGCTACAGTTATGCGGTTATGCCGGTCCGTCTCAATGTCCCTCAAATTATTCAGGTTGATGACAGCAGTACAAAGCACTCCGGAAGAGACTGCGGGAAGAAGCAGTTTTAATGTCCCGAACGTATGGGTACAAACAAAATACGACCCGAGCACAGCCACAAGGCCGAAAAAAACAAAGACATAGACATCTCCACGGCCCCTATATCCGTAAGGATTCTTTCCGAGCGTATAACTGACAGCCGCCTTGACTGAAAAGTACCCGAAAATCATCAGCACGAATGCATCCAGGGAAAAGACTGTGCCGAAAGACAAATATATCAGGACCAGCCCCGAAATCAATGTCAACACAACAAGACACCTCATGAAAAGTCTCAAGCCGTCCGCTGTAAGTTCTCCGCTGGCCAAATATTCCGAAGCCGCCCTCTTGTGTCCCGATGAAGTGCCCCGAAGGAAATCGCCCAATTCATTAGCTACATTCGAGACAACCTGAAGCAGGCATGCCGTAACGAGAATCGAAATGACGACTGCCGGCCTGACATGAAAATCCGCCACTGCAAGCATGCATCCCAACGACACTCCCGCCAAAGAAAGAGGCAGTGTCCTCAATCTTAGGGAAGATATGTATTTTTTAAGAAAACCCATAATAAACAACCTACAACAGGTAAAACAACATTAAAAACAACAATTTCAACAACCGGATAACAGAACGGAATACCGACCTTCGCCTTCGGTTAAGAATCTTATTCGTCACTTTCTGCAGATTCCGCTATCATAGAATGTGTGCAATCCTTTTTGCGGAATCCAGACAGAAAGGCCTCGGATAAAGAGGCATAAAAAGGGAAGCCGTGACGGTTTCCCTTTTTTATTTTTCCTTATTCCGGAATCATCAGTCAAGCTTGAGCACTGCCATGAAGGCACTCTGAGGCACCTCGACAGTTCCTATCTGCCTCATCCTCTTCTTACCCTGCTTCTGTTTCTCCAGGAGCTTCCTCTTTCGGCTGATGTCACCTCCGTAGCATTTTGCGGTAACATCCTTGCGGACAGCCTTGACAGTCTCACGTGCTATAATCTTTGCTCCCACTGCAGCCTGGATTGCGATGTCAAACTGCTGGCGAGGTATAAGTTCCTTGAGTTTCTCGCACATCTTGCGTCCGAAATCGTATGCATGGTCCGCATGGATAAGTGTGGAAAGCGCATCGGCAGGATCACCGTTAAGCAGAATGTCAAGCTTCACGAGCTTGGCCTCCTTAAAGCCTATTACATGATAGTCAAAAGAAGCATAGCCCTTGGATATGGACTTCAGCTTGTCATAGAAGTCAAATACAATTTCAGACAGAGGCATCTCGTAGGTGAGTTCCAGACGGTCTGAGGTCATATAATGCTGATTTATCAGGATTCCCCTTTTCTCAAGGCAGAGCTTCATGATAGGGCCGTAGTAATCAGACTTGGATATCACCTGCGCCCTTATATAAGGTTCTTCAATCTTGTCAATCAGAGTTGCAGGCGGAAGACCGGAAGGATTATGTACGTCAAGACATTCTCCCTGGGTCGTATATACCTTATATGAAACGTTAGGGACTGTCGTTATGACGTCCATGTTGAACTCACGGTAAAGGCGTTCCTGTACAATCTCCAGATGCAGAAGTCCGAGAAATCCGCAGCGGAAACCGAATCCGAGCGCAAGGGACGACTCCGGTTCAAAAACAAAGGAGGCATCATTGAGCTGGAATTTCTCAAGGGATGCGCGCAGTTCCTCATATTGGTCTGTCTCCACAGGATACATTCCGGCAAAGACCATCGGCTTGACCTCCTCAAAACCAGCAATTGCCTCAGCACAAGGCCTTGAGACATGAGTAATGGTATCACCGACCTTCACCTCAACGGCAGACTTTATACCCGATATTATATATCCCACGCTTCCGCACGGAATCTCCTTCTTGGAATGCATCTTCATCTTGAGCACCCCGACCTCATCGGCTTCGTATTCCTTTCCGGTATTGAAGAACTTTACCTTGTCCCCTGCTTTCAAAGAACCGTTCAGGACTTTGAAATATGCAATGATTCCACGGAATGAGTTAAAGACAGAGTCAAAAATCAAGGCCTGCAGAGGTGCCTCGGGATCGCCGGACGGTGCCGGAATCCTCTCGATTATGGCGTCAAGGATTCCCCTTACTCCTTCTCCGGTCTTTCCGGATGCAAGAAGGACTTCTTCCGGCTTGCAGCCGATAAGCTCAACCACCTGGTCAGTCACAACTTCAACCATTGCCGACTCGACATCAATCTTGTTGAGCACCGGTATGATTTCCAGATCATGCTCAATGGCAAGATAAAGGTTTGATATCGTCTGCGCCTGTATGCCCTGTGTTGCATCGACAACAAGCAGAGCACCTTCGCAGGAGGCTATGGCACGGGACACTTCATACGAAAAATCCACATGGCCCGGGGTATCAATCAAATTAAGCACATACTTTTCCCCTCCGTATGTATACTCCATCTGGATGGCATGGCTCTTTATAGTAATACCCTTCTCTTTTTCCAGATCCATTGAATCGAGAACCTGATTCTCCATCTCCCTCGCGTTCAGAGTGTCGGTGATTTCCAGCATTCTGTCGGCAAGTGTGCTCTTTCCATGGTCTATATGCGCAATGATGCAAAAGTTTCTCGTATTCTTCATTACTGTACAATAAACATAAACTCTGCAAAGATAACGCATTTTTTCTTACTTTTGTTTCAAACCTTCAATACATTGGAGTGTCTTATATTTGATTATGACCGACAGTGACATCATAAAGGCCTATAAAGACGGCAGACATGAAGAAGCGTTCAGGCAGATAGTCGAAAATTACAGCGAGCGGCTATACTGGCATGTACGGCGTTTTCTGTGCTGCCATGAGGACACGGATGACCTTCTGCAGGACATATTCATAAAAATATGGACGGCCCTGCCCACGTTCCGGGGCGACTCCAAACTATTCACATGGATTTACAGAATAGCCACCAACGAGGTGCTGAACAGCCTGCGGAAAAACAGGATAAGGGCGGTTTTCAAAAGCGGCAATCCGGAGGATGATTTCCTGAAAAAGATTGACGAAGACCCGTACTTCAACGGAGACCACCTGCAGAGAGAACTTCAGAAAGCCATACAGAGACTTCCCGAAAAACAGAGGATAGTATTCAGCCTGAGATATTTCGATGAATTGAAATATGAAGAGATTGCCGCAATAACAGGCACATCGGAAGGTGCTCTGAAAGCGTCCTATCACCATGCATACGGAAAAATCAAAAAGACTCTGGAAGAAAAATTCCTGTAAGTGCCCCATAAACTTTTGAAACAGAAAAGTGTCATATATAACATGAAAAAAGATACAGAAGACATATTGCTGTCATCCGGACAGTTGAAAAAAATGCCATTTGACGTCCCTCCGGGATATTTCCCATCACTGGCGGAAAGGACAACGCGCCGGGTAATGCAGGCCGGCACGCAAGAATACGGCATAATACGGAAACTTGTACCATATTTTGCAACAGCCGCCATGTTTGCAATCATAGCTACTGTGGGAACATTCTTCCTAAGCAGGACCACAGGAGAGAACGACTATTCATTTGAGGACTATATCGTGATGTCAGACAGCTTCAGCGAAATGTTTACCTACGCAATGGACAGCCGGCAATATGCGGAGACAGCTCCGGATGAACAGGACATCGCAGACTACCTTATATACACAGGAGTAAGTACAGAGTGCATAGAACTATCATATAAATAACAATAAGCCATGAAAAGAACAGCATCATTAATTTTATCAGCAATAATCATCATATCCGCCGGCATTGGCGCAAAAGCCTCCGACAAAAACGACTGGAAGCAAAAAATGATGAGCGAGAAAATTGCCTTCCTGACAGTTGAGCTTGACCTTACCCCGGAAGAGGCCCAGGCATTCTGGCCGGTATACAACATGGCAAGCACAGAACTTGACAATACCATGCAGGAAATATTCAGGACACACAAGGCACTGGCAAAGGCAATTGACGACAACAGGCCGAAAGCCGAGATTTCCTCATTGCTCGACCGCTACCTGGCGGCACAGCAGAAACACAGGGAGACTGAAGGAGCAATGGCAGAGAAATACAAAAAGGTGCTGCCAGTGGAAAAAGTCGCCAAATTGTATATAAGCGAAGAAAAATTCCGCCGCCAATGCATACACAGGATGCACGGAAAGCAGCAGGGGCAGCAAAAGACGCCTCAGAACAGCAAATAAAAATCCTTGGTGAGGGAAATATACTCAGACGTGTACTTTCCCTCATTTTGTATCACAAGATTCTCATAAGAAGGCTCCACGCATCTTGTACGTGAAAATTCTGCAATTATCCTGCTGTCACTCTTACGCGGCACAGTCCTTATTTTTGTCATCCTGAATAAGAACAGGCTGCACATGCGGGCATGACGCAGCAAAGCCTTTTCCTGGTCGGCGGGAAGAATCACTGCCAAGCGGCCGGAAGCCGATAGCCTCGATGCAGAAAATTCAAGCAATTCCCTATAGGAAAGTCCGGAAGCAGTATGCCTCGCGGCATTCCTCCTGAGCTGCGGAGCCTGAAGCGAACAATCAAAATAAGGTGGATTGGAAAAAATCAGATCATATTCCGCTGTGCAGTCCGCAGAAAATTCTTCCAGACTTTTATTATATGCATGCAGGATTCCTCCCCACGGAGAAGCCGAGAAATTTTCTCCCGCCTCGGCTGCAGACGGCGAATCAGAGTCTATTGCATCAATGCATATCTCCGGCAATGACATTGCACCACGCAGGTCTTCGCACCTCTGTGCCGCCATCAAAGCAACTGTTCCCGTACCCGTCCCCACATCAAGAAAAAAACGGTCCTCAGGGACAATCTTCATCACTGCCCCCAAAAGCACGCCGTCAGTATTCACTTTCATCGCGCTGGACTCATTTTTGACGGAAAATCTCTTGAAACGGAATATCCCCATTGGCCTACATTTCCTGTACGAACATTCCGTCACGCATAATCAGCGACCGGTCGCACATGGACGCCAGTTCCGGATCGTGCGTGACAATTACGATTGTCTGCCCATAACGTTCCCTCAGGGAGAAAAACAGATTATGAATCTCATCCTTGTTTCTTGAATCAAGATTTCCGGAAGGTTCATCTGCAAAAAGTACGGCAGGCCTGTTTATCAAAGCCCTGGCTATGGCAACCCTCTGCTGCTCCCCTCCTGACAATTGCGACGGCTTATGCGCAAGACGGCCGGACAAGCCCAGGTCTTCAAGAAGAACCTTGGCCTCGGACTCAGAATCGCGGCGGGAACGCCCGGCAATCATGGCCGGTATCATCACATTTTCGAGAGATGTAAATTCAGGGAGCAAATGGTGGAACTGGAATACAAATCCGATATTACGGTTACGGAACGATGCCAATGAATTCCCTTTAAGGGACAATACATCTGTACCGTCAATCACCAAAGTTCCCGAATCCGGGGAAGAGAGTGTTCCGAGAATCTGGAGCAGAGTGGACTTGCCTGCTCCGGAAGAGCCCATAATCGACACGACTTCCGACTTTGAGGCGCAGAAGTCAAGTCCCTTTAGGACTTTAAGGTCACCGAATGACTTTTCTATTCCTTTTGCCGATATCATTGTGGAGAATACCGGGTTCGAACCGGTGACCTCTTGCATGCCATGCAAGCGCTCTACCAACTGAGCTAATTCCCCGAATCTGAAGAAGCCGGCCGCGGAATGCAAAAACCGGACTTCCGCAAAAACAATAAGGGTGACCCAAAATATTTTGGATCACCCTCTTCATGGTCGGGGTACTGTGACTCGAACACAGGACCCTCTGGTCCCAAACCAGATGCGCTAGCCAACTGCGCCACACCCCGATTATGATTCCCTTTCATTTGGGACTGCAAATATAGGAGTAAAAAATAAAAGTGCAAAATTTTTCTTCAAAATTCTGCACTTTTATATAAAATTCACTGTATGGTGCATTAATAAGCCGTCAATTTTGCCTTATTCGGCAAAGCCGACGGCTTTTCACCAAAACAATTTCCTAAAGATTAGGGTTTACTGTTTTCCAGTCCTTCACTGCAGGAATGATTCCGAGGTCAATGATCTCGTCACGCATCTTGCAAAGGTGGGCATAAGACTTGTCAAGGGCAGCCATTTCTTCCTCTGTTCCTGTAACCTCAGAATAGTGGACACCGTCAGCATCCATCACTGTAGGCATTGCCATCATGACATTCTGGTATTTTTCGTTGTTCACATAGCAACCTGCCGGCCAAGATATGCCCTCGCCTCCCATGGCAGCTGCAATCATACGCACTGAGCAGTATGCAGGGCTCTGGAATGAAGAACGTCCGCGGAGCTTGATGATTGCGGCACCGCCCTGGATAACCTCAACCTTCATTTCAGCCCATCTCTCTGCAGAAATCTTTGTTCCGAGGATTTCTGAGAAAGGAACACCGTCAACAGTCACCTTTGAAGCAAATACGGCCATCTGCTCGCCATGTCCTCCGTATGTAGAGCAATTCTTGACGAGACTCTGCTGAACACCGCACTCCTTTGCGATTGCGCTCTGGAGACGGGTTGAGTCAAGAGCGGCAAGAGTTGTCACCTGGGAAGGCTTCAGTCCGGAATGGAGAAGCACTACAAGTCCTGTAAGGTCAGCAGGGTTGAAGATGACAACCACATGCTTTACGTCAGGGCAGTATGCCTTCACGTTCTTTCCGAACTCTTCTGCAATCTGGCAGTTGCCTTTAAGCAGATCCTCGCGGGTCATACCCTCTTTACGTGGGGCACCGCCTGAAGAGATGATGTACTTGGCGTCAGTGAAGGCCTCTTTCGGATCAGTTGTCCAAGTGAGGTTTACACCTTCAAAACCACAATGGAACATCTCCTCTGCGACTCCCTTGAGTCCTGGCTCATAAACATCATAGAGGCAGATGTTCGGAGTAAGTTTCATCATCATGGCAGTCTGGGCCATGTTTGAACCGATCATGCCGGCGGCGCCGACGATGACGAGTTTGTCATTAGTCAAAAATTCCATAATAATTCAATATAATGCTTTGTCAATATCAAACTGTGCAAAGCGCAAATATAGCAAAAAAAATGAGAGCGGACGCCAATTTGCAAGAATTCACTCCGGTATATGCCAGATAATTTTCAGATATCAAAACATTTCGTATATTTGCCGACAGATTTTAACATTTAAAGACAAGTGGAACCTCCCAGTCCGATATTGACAGATCAGAACAGCAATGCGGGTCAGATGTCTGATGACCCGTTGTCCCACAATATTTATATGATCATGGGGACCTCTTCGGAACAATGCGAAGAGGCTTATTCTGTGTGCGCATGGTCTGCGCGCACGGGATTGTCGTATATAGGGTTTTCGGACGGGACCGTCTCATAGTCACAAAGAACACATTTTGATATGGCACTATATTTAAGAAAGAAACTTGACAACAAGGCAGAGATTGCCGTCTGGCAGATTACTGAAACGGAAGAAGAACTTATGGCACTCATATCTGTGCCGAATGACGAGATGGAGGAAATCTCACTTATCCGCAACCAGAACCAGAGGATGCAGAAGCTGGCTGTCAGGGCCCTGCTTAACGAAGTCTTTGAAGAAAAGATGTACCTGAATCATCATGACAACGGCAAGCCTTACCTGGAGAATTGCGTGACAAACATAAGCATCACGCACACGGACAGATATGTCGCGATAATAACCCATGACGAAGATGACCTCGGCATCGACATCGAATCGCTTGACAGGGACTTTTCCGCTGTTGAGAAAAAAGTTCTTTCCGAAGATGAAATCGATGACCTGGACGAAGACAAGAGAAATGAGCAGCTTGCCATATACTGGTGCGCAAAAGAAGCCATCTTCAAGAGAATGTCCCAGAACAGGGTTGATTTCGCCGAGCAGATAGAGGTAGAGAAATTCCGTCCAAAGGGTGAGGGGGAACTTGAGGCCACATTTATCCACAAGGACGAACATGAGGAAGAGTTTGAATTGGAATATATGACATTTGACAGGCATGTCCTCGTATGGCTTGTCGGATAGTTCCGGCCAAATGACGCAGCCTTGGGCAAAGTGCCCCGCCGTAACTGGCCTGTTACCCCAATTTAGAAAATATCAAAATTAATTTTTATTTTAAAACCCTGCTAATCATTCAGTTAGCAGGGTTTTAAACATATTGTTGAAAACTTTTTACAAAAAACACAAGCAATTATCGGAAGTATTGGATTATATTTGTCATCCGGTTTGACAGACTTCTCACCGGCATTACAAAAATCAACTAAACACAATCATTTCAGTCCGGTGAAAAACTTATTCGCGGGACTGATTAAATAAGGCTTACATTATGGTCAGAAATGTTATCAAGAGAGACGGCAGGGTCGTACAATTCGACAAGCGTAAAATTGTTGACGCCATACTCAAGGCTATGGATGTCACTGAAGAAGGAGAAGATATAGTTCTTGCTGCAGAAATTGCATCTGCAATCTCCAAGCTTGACGAGGACAGGATGAGTGTAGAGAACATCCAGGACCATGTTGAGCTTGAGTTGATGAACAGTCCGAGAAAAGAGGTTGCCCAGAAGTACATAGCCTACCGTAACCAGCGCAATCTTGCAAGAAAGGCAAAATCGCGCGAGATTTTCCAGGAAATCATTGATGCACAGGCGACTGAGATCACAAGAGAAAATGCAAACATGAATGCGGACACCCCTGCGGGCATGATGATGAAGTTCGCATCAGAGTCAACCAAGTCATACGTTGACGAGTGCATGCTTTCCGAAGATGTCAAGGAAGCCGTCAAGGGCAACTATATACACATACACGACAAGGACTACTACCCGACAAAGAGCCTCACATGCATCCAGCACCCGCTTGACAAGATTCTTGAGGACGGCTTTTTTGCCGGACACGGAGAGTCAAGGCCAGCCAAAAGGATAGAGACTGCCAGCATATTGGGCTGTATATCAATGGAAACGGTGCAGAACGAGATGCACGGCGGACAGGCCATTCCTGCTTTCGATTTCTATATGGCACCTTTTGTAAGACGCTCATTCCAGGAAGAGCTTGACAAAATAGGTGAAATCAACGGTGAAGACTACACAAGGCTTTATGATGCCAAGATAGACGACTATATAAAAAGGGACCTGATCGGCATACAGGGCGACGACAGGGTCATCCAGCACGCCATCAATATGACTGTAAGCAGAGTGCACCAGTCAATGGAGGCCTTCGTGCACAACATGAACTCAATACATTCAAGAGGCGGCAATCAGGTTGTGTTCAGTTCCATCAACTACGGTACGGACACATCAGCAGAAGGACGCTGCGTAATCCGCGAAATCCTGAATACCACATACGAGGGCGTGGGCAACGGCTCTACGGCCATCTTCCCTATCCAGATATGGAAAAAGAAAAGAGGCGTGAGCTATCTTCCGGAGGACCGTAACTATGACCTGTATAAATTTGCCTGCAAGGTGTCAGCCAGAAGGTTCTTCCCGAACTTCCTGAACCTTGACGCACCGTTCAACAGGCACGAGCTATGGAGGGAAGACGACCCGAAGAGATACCAATACGAGGTGGCTACAATGGGATGCAGGACACGTGTTTTTGAAAACAGGTTCGGGCCAAAGACTTCAATCGGCAGGGGCAATCTTTCTTTCACTACAATAAACATAGTGAAGCTTGCCATTGAGTGCATGTCATTAGAGAATCAGGAGGACAGAATACATGAATTCTTCAAAAAGCTGGACTGGGCACTTGATATAGCCGCAAAACAGCTCAATGAAAGATTCAATTTCCAGAAGACTGCCCTGAAAAAGCAGTTCCCTCTCCTGATGGGCGCACTTTGGATTGACAGTGACAAACTTGACAGCAACGACACGATAGAGCCGGTAATCAACCACGGAACCCTCGGAATCGGATTCATAGGTCTTGCCGAGACTCTCATCGCCCTATGCGGAAAACACCATGGAGAATCCCAGGAGGCACAGGAACTTGGCCTGAGGATAGTCTCATTCATGAAAGACAAGGTCGGCGAGTTCTCTGAGAAGTACAGGCACAACTTCAGTGTGCTCGCAACTCCGGCAGAAGGACTTTCCGGAAGATTCACCAGGGGCGACAAGAAAAAATTCGGCATAATACCGGGCGTTACAGACAAGGAATATTATACCAATTCCAACCATGTACCGGTATATTATAAATGCACTCCGAAACACAAGGCGGAAATAGAGGCACCGTACCATCCGCTCACCGGAGGAGGCCACATCTTCTATGTTGAGATTGACGGTGACGCAACCCACAACCCGGAGGCCATCATGACAATTGTAGACCTGATGGACAAGTACAATATCGGCTACGGCTCTGTAAATCACAACAGGAACCGCTGCATGGAATGCGGATTTGAAAACGCAGACGAGAATCTTACGGAATGTCCGCACTGCGGAAGCAGCAAGATTGACAAGCTCCAGCGCATAACCGGATATCTTGTAGGCACCACAGACCGTTGGAACGGAGCAAAACTTGCCGAACTTCATGACCGCGTAGTGCATAAGTAAAATACAGCAGAAGCATCTGCAAAAGAACTGACAGTGTTCCCGACAGGGCAGGCTTTGTACCTTCGGGAACATTTTTATATGGAAATCAGGGAAATATGGCAAAAATAAGAATCCTGGACATAATAGAAGAGACAATGGCAGACGGCCCGGGGCTCCGGACCGCCATCTACTGTGCAGGCTGTGCACACCGCTGCCCCGGCTGTCACAATCCGCAGTCCTGGGATTTCGCCGGAGGGCATGAAATGACCGTGGATGAACTGCTTGACATAGTCAAGGCAGACGAGTTCAGCAATGTGTCGTTTTCAGGAGGAGATCCGTTCTACCAGGCAGAGGCATTCACGGAACTGGCACGCCGCATAAAGGAAGAGACCAGGAAGACCATCTGGTGCTGGACGGGATTCACTTATGAGGAAATCCTTGCAGACAGCCGGCTCTCAATGCTTCTTCCATATATAGACGTGCTGGTGGACGGGCCTTTCATAAATGAGCTGAAAGACCCGGAACTGATGTTCAGGGGCAGTTCCAACCAGCGGCTCATATACCTTACGGAAAAGGAGGACGATGTCATCCCCGGGACTGTGCCCTTAAAACCTGCGAAATAAAGCGGTTCTTTTCCGTTGTATTCTCAAAGACTTCATCCAGCGGACAGGTCGTGCACCATCCGCCGCCGAGCAGGACAAATTCCAGGGACGCAGGGAAGCGGTGGCCATTCTCGCATTCCCACTCGAAAACGGCCCCTTTCACTCCTATCTTTTCTGCAGGACCGATGAAACGGCCTCCTCTGAAAGCTGCCGCTGCCTCGATTTCTTCGAGGGACAGGTCATAGATGGACTTTGTTTCGTCATACCCATGATCCAGGACGCGCACCTCACCTTTGGCCATTGCCGTGCCAAGATTCTTTTCATAATACGGCGGACGGGCCTGCTCCCATGACTTGATGGAGCGGTAGTTTTCCTCCGACCCGTAGAAGGCATCAAGTTTTTCCCTGTCATTATCCACCCACCACTGTGTTCCCATGCCTTTCTCAAAGGCATACGCCCTCATGAACATCTTAACAGCAAAGGCCGGAGCAAGAAATGCCAGGTTGTAATACCAGGGAAGACTCTTCATCATCTCCTTGAAATAGTCATCTACAGGGACATTGGCCCTGAAATGCAGATAATTCTCCAGAACATCGGCATCAGTATACCACATGCCATGGAAATTCTGAGTGGCAAACCATTGCGGTTCAAACACTTTCTCCGGAGACGGAAGTCCGAGAGCCTTGAGCATCCTGGTCTCGAACTCATAGTTCGTCATACGGTACTGCTCGCCGCTGCTTATGTTGTAGAACCTGTTCCAGAAGTCTTCAGGGACCCAGTCCTCCACGACATTGGCCAGGACACGCCCCGAATCCTCTATGGTGGCCCACTCCAGCATTCCTCTTATAGGGACATGGAAGGCCGTAGGGTTGACAACCTTCAATATGCCGGAATACAATATGCCGGTCTGTCTGATGGAAACCCATTTCTTGATTCCGGAGTCGGTAATGATTCTTTCTGCCTCGCACTTGGACACAGAATATTTGTCATATCTGCTGGCATAGACAGGATCTCCGGTACGGCCCCAATGCACGGGGAAAAGGCGGTCTCCGCACTGCGCCACGGAGCCGATATAGACAACTTTTATATCATCCGCATTTTCCTGCTCAAGTACTGCCTTTGCGATATTCCTTGCAGAAGATATGTTGACTTTCAATGTCTTCTCCGGAAAATAGTCAGCCGCCGGGGATACCATTCCCCCCACATGAAGGACATAGTCCGCTCCTGTCACTCCGGCAAGGACGTCATCATAGTTCGTAAGGTCGCCCCATATAACCGACACCGCAGGGTCATTCATGTATGGCTTAAGTTTTTTTCTGTTTACTTTGCCTGGACGCGCAAGCAGACGGATGTTGAACCTGTCCTTTTTCTTAAGAAGTTCCTGAAATCCTGCCCATCCCATGTTTCCGGTGGCACCGGTAAGAAATACTGTCTTTTTCATTTGTCAGTTTTACTAAGTCAGCTAAAGTACATAATTATTGTCTAACGGAGCCAAAGCTCCGGATTCTGAGGGGAAGTGTCCTTCCAAAGTTCAAAATGCAGCTGGGTCTGCCCCATAATTGTATCTACAGTTCCGAGAGTCTGTCCGACAGACACCTTGTCCCCCACTTTCACGTTCACATTTGAGAGTTTGCAATAAAAAGTAAAATAATTTTTTCCGTGCTGGACAAGCACACATTTATTATACCCAGGCATGACAAACACCTGCTTGACCACCCCGCTGAACACAGAGGCCACGCTCGAGCCAGGGGCTACGGAAATGTCTATTCCATTGTTTGCAGGAAGTTCCAGATTTTTGAAAACCGGATGATAATGCTTGCCGAACCTTGCCGTCACCGGACCCCGCACAGGCCATGGCAGCTTGCCTTTGTTCTTTACAAACTCAGCAGAAAGTGTAATCTCCGCCGCATCGTCACGCCCGGAAGGACTTTTATTGTCCTTTGGTCTGACAGCTTCTGCAACAAGTCTCTGAATCTCACGGTTCAGGGCGTTCACCTCCTTCTTTTTCTGCGAGAGCTGCCTTTCATATTCTTTTCTGTCCTTTTTCAGCTTCCTGACTATCTCGTCCGCCCGAGTTTCGTCTTTCTTCAATTTTTCCAATTCCTTCACGCGCCCGGCACGGACCGTCTCCGCCTCTTTTTTCATCTGGGCCAGCTGTTCTCTCTCCAGTTCAAGCTCTTCTTTTGCCGAGCGGATTTTTTTTGCCTCATTCTTCATTTCCGAAGAGAGGTTTTTGAAATAGCCGAAACGGCGATATGCCTGCGCAAGGTCATTGCTGGCAAGCATATACATGTACCAGACCCTGGAGTCACGGTTCTTATATGCACTCAGTACAAGGCGAGAATAGTGGTCCACAAGAGTGTCCACACGGGCCTGCATACGATTTATGCTGAGCTGCTTAAGATAGATGCGGTCAGAGTATTCCTTTATCTGCCGGTCGCTCTCGGCAACAAGTGCCTTCCTGTTGGCCACATTTTTTCTTATAAGCTCAAGGTCGGAAAGCATGGAGCTGCTTTTGGATGCATTGGCCGCAAGCTGTGCATCAAGTATGGCAATCTCTTGCTCCAGACGCGCCTTTTTCTCCTTATGCCGCTCAATGTCCTGGGCGAATCCATGCAAATGCAGCATCAGAAACAATGCTGCGCAGATTATTGTCCTCATTCCGGTCCTCATACGCTATTCGTTTACAGCCTGCTTTCTCTGCCGGATTTTTTCATCCAGATCAGGTATAGAACCGTCATTTTTCTGTTTGGCAAGATTCCAATACACAAAAGCCATGTCATATTCCTTCAATGCATACAGGACTTCGGCATAATGGTCCAGAATGACAGCGCTCTCCTTGCCGCCATAAAGCATGGCATGTTTGAAAAACGGCTTTGCCTCAAGGGCCTTTCCCTGAAGGAACAATATCCAGCCGAAGGTATCAAGATATGTGGCGTTGTCAGGTTCTGCCTCAACGGTCTTTTTGCTCATCGCATAGGCTTTCTTTAGCTTTTTCCCTTCCACACTGAGATAGTAGGCGTAGTTATTAAGTACATAAACATAGTCCGGATTTATCTTCAGGGCCTTTTCATAAGCACTGAATGCCTTCTTGGACTCCCCCATTTCATGGTAGACGTCCCCCATGGTAGACCACGCGCGCAATGCTCTCGAACTGTCGCGCGGAGCAATGTCAAGAATCATCCGGCAGGTTTCCGTCACTTTGTCATATTCTTTCAGATTATAGTCTCCGACACCGGCCATTTCAAGAAATGCGGTCTCCTCAGGAAAACGGGAGAATGCTTTGCGTCCCTCTTCTGAAAGTTCTTTCCAGTTCTGGGAATACATAAGGAATTCCACGAAATTGGCACTTGCAGCAAGACTTGACGGATATGTCTCCATATTTTTACGGAAAGCATTCTCTGCCAGGTCATTCCGTCCGGTCGAATAATAATAGAAGCCGGCCGTCTGGAGCAAGGTACTGTCAAGAGGATGAGTATCCACGGCTTTCATGAAGACTGTGTCAATCTGCGGCCTAAAAGAGGTGAGGAATTTGTTTTCCGTCCTCTGTACAAGAGCCATCAGGTAGTCAGTCTTGGCCTGGACCGGATATGCCGGTTCTTCGGCGAATTTGTACAATACCGGGAAATATTCACCGTAACGCCTTGTCATCCTCAGAACTTCTGCCTTGCCAAGAACCGCCGGGATATAGTCAGGGGCAATGTCAAGTGCCTCGTCATAATACGCAAGTGCAGTGGTGTCATTGTACATAGCCATCTGATAGTCGGCCAGGGTAGAAAGCACATAGGGTGATGAGAATTCCCTGTTGTATTCTTCAAGGGATTTGAAGGCCTCTTCATGTCTCTCCATCATTCTCAGGAGGTTAAAGCGGTATACGGCAATTGATTCCGTCATGCCGAATACAGTCTGTATCTCATCAAGTGTAGCCAAGGCCTTGTCATATTCCTTTTGGGCAGAATACAGTTCTGTCAGATCAAAGTACAATTCGCTCTTCTTCGGAAAGTCCTGCAGAAGTTTCTCGTAAATCTGCGAAGCGAGTTCCTGCCGCGAAGTAAGCGCATACAGCCTTGCCAGCCTGTATCTGTACCAGAAATTGTCCGTATCAAGTCCGGCAGCAAGCCTCAGGTATTCTTCCGCAAGCTCAAGGTCACCTCTTCCTGCGGCAATCTGGGCGAGGTAGTACCATGCAGCATCATTTGAGCTGTCCGACGCGGTGATTTTCTTCAGAATTGCTTCTGCACCCTTGAAATCATTATTGTCGTATTTCTCAACTGCGCTTACAAGCATATTCTCAATTTCTGCCGGCCGAAGCTGCTGGGCTGCGGCACCTATATAAATCTGCAGCAGCATGACTGCAGGCAACAATATTCTTGACAAAGTGTTCATATTCGTTTTTTTGAGCATTAAACTTACAAAAATAACACTCAAATTCGGGAAAAATGCATAAGTTTGGAAAAAATATGCCGACGATGCAACATATCGGGTCCGGATTGCATCTGTTTCGGAGCAAAAGAACAATTGTTTTTCTGGGCCCAAACTGAGACATTTTGGCAGAAGCATTTGACTTACAGCTGATCAACTCATGCATCAAAGGAGACCGGGTTTCCCAGAAGGCCTTATATGACCGTCTGGCACCACGTATGTTCCCTATATGCATGAGGTATATCGGTGACAGGGTTCTTGCCGAGGATGTCCTGCAGGATGGGTTCATAACATTGTTCACAAGACTTGAAAGCTATAAAGGGGAAGGTTCTTTTGAAGGCTGGGCCAGAAAGATTTTCGTAACGACAGCACTGATGAACCTCAGGAAGAAGGATGCTCTGAAAATGAGTGACGAGCTGGACCTTGCAAGGGGCATGAAGGCCGAGACAATGTCGCAGACGCAGGCCATGAACTACAAGGAACTGATGGCGCTTGTCATGGGAATGCCGCCGGGATTCCGGGCCGTATTCAACATGTACGCAATCGAGGGTTATTCCCACAAGGAGATTGGGGTGATGCTCGGCATAAGCGAGACTACATCAAGAACTCAGTTCAGCAGGGCAAGAGCCTGGCTGCAGAACAAAATTAAAGAACGAGAAAATGCTTGAAGACAAGAATAATACTGAATTTGATCTGATGATGAGGTCTATCCTGCAGGATGGAAGGGAGGAAGTGCCCGGCCATATCTGGGAAGCCGTATCGGAGGGTCTTGATGCAGCTGCGCACAAAAAGAGAATTGCTCTCTGGTGGCGCAGGGCAGCAGTCGCCGGAAGCATTGCGGCGGCTTTTGCCGTAGGACTGTTCTTCACTTTCAGAGACATTTCAGCACCTGAAGCCGACAGCAGCATGATTGCGGTAGTGTCGGCCGCTCACGAAGAAGACAGCGCATTCGGCTCCGGGATGCTTGTTGCAGAGCAGACTGAAATTCCGGATATCCGGCAGGATGTCACAGCCGTGGCATCTTCGGCAGGAGATTTCAAAAAACAGATTATGTCTTATTCCGCTGAAGAAGAGCAGATGCCAGACGGAGAAAGCCAGGGAAAGGTCATCGAAAATGAAGGCAAAGGCACTTCTGCCGAAGAGGCATCCATGAACACAGAAAAGACAGACGTAAAAGATGATGCCGAAGACAAGCACAGGATTTCCGAGATATCGTCAAAAGGGACATTGCAGGATTTTTGGCCGGAAGAAGAAACCTCGAAAGAAGAGAACCGCGTAAAGACTTCCATTGTACTATCCGGAGTGACCGGAACAAACAGCACGCGCAGTCATTCAAAACAGAATCTGATGAAACGTCCGACCGTTCCGTCTTCAAAGCCGCAGACAGGGATTACAGAAACAAGCACGAACACGACCTACGGAATACCGCTGTCATTCGGAACAGGAGTAAAGTTTGATTTCAACAAAAGATGGTCTGTCGGGACCGGCATAAATTACACTCTGCTCACCAGAAAATTCTATGGAACCTACACAAAGGCAACTCCCGAGGGCGAAGTGGAGTTTTCAAAATCATCTGACATAAGAAACAGCCAGCATTATATAGGAATACCGCTGAATGTGTTCTTCAACATAGTGGACAACAAGTATATAAACTTCTACGCCTACGCTGGAGGGACTGCAGAAAAATGCATCAGCGACCGATATGAGGTCCTGAATGTTACAGGCAGCAGGCTGACCCACAGGGAAAAGGTCAAAGGGATACAATTGTCTGCGAATATAGGCATCGGAGCGGAATTCATGACCGGTGAACATCTCGGCATATACATTGACCCAAGCCTAAGATATTATTTCAACAACGGCCAGCCAAAGAGCATAAGAACAGCTCAGCCGCTTATGCTCGGTTTTGAGATGGGCCTCAGAGTACGCCTGTAGACTACCTGTGGCCTTCTATAATATTTCTTGCAAGTGTATTGGCGCAAACAAAGTCACGCAATTCAGTGCAGTCCGTCTGCAGGATAGTATGACGGTCTCCCTGCCAAAGCATGGAGCCTTTTGATATGAAGCCGATTTTGTCACCTATCTCAAGTATGGAGTTCATGTCATGGGTGTTGACAACTGTCGTCATGTTGAACTCTTTCGTAAGGTCGCTTATCAGACGGTCTATCAGGATTGAAGTATAGGGATCAAGTCCGGAATTGGGCTCGTCACAAAACAGATATGACGGATTCAGTGCAATGGCCCGCGCAATGCCCACTCTTTTCTGCATGCCTCCGCTCAATTCATTCGGATACTTGTTGTCAGAGCCTGTCACATTCACTTTTTCAAGGAAATATTGTGCACGCTCTTTTCTGTATGCAGCAGACCAGTCCGTAAAGAACTCCATCGGGAACATTACGTTTTCAAGCACAGTGGCAAAATCAAAAAGTGCACTTCCCTGAAACAGAATGCCTATGTGGCACCTGAGTTCTGTCTTTTCTTTATATGACATACCGGAGAGTTTCCTGTCACCATAGCATATTTCTCCGCTGTCAGGTT
The DNA here is from genome assembly GCA_947177525.1 of uncultured Bacteroidales bacterium. Lineage (GTDB taxonomy): Bacteria > Bacteroidota > Bacteroidia > Bacteroidales > UBA932 > Cryptobacteroides. The sequence goes on from CAMWUW010000002.1 coordinate 41,831, forward strand.
CAATAAGCCCTATCAGGTTCTTGAGGAGCACTGTTTTGCCGGAGCCGCTTGCCCCTATTATCATGTTGCATTTTCCGGCTTCGTACTCTACGTTTATGTCTTTCAGGACAGGTACTCCGTCAAAACTTTTATAAAGATGTTCTACTTTTATCATAATGGTCCTAATAAAGCATCAATTGGGTAAGAATCAGGTCAAACAGAAGTATAAGAATGCTTGTGGCAACTATTGACCTTGTGCTTGAGCGTCCGACTCCAAGCGAACCTCCCTTTGCATAAAATCCGTTGAATGCCGCTATTGAGGATATCATGAAGCAGAATATGGACATCTTGAAACAGCTGTAGAAAATATAGTACCCATTATAGCAGAACTTGATTCCAGTAATATAGGAAGCCGTCTGTATTATCTGGGTGGTTTCAACAACAAACCATCCGCCGATAAGCCCAAGTACAAGGCTGAGGAGCATAAGCAAGGGACTCAAGACAGTAGCTGCGGCAACTTTTGGGAGCACAAGAAAGCCGGCAGAGTTCACTCCCATCATATCCATGGCGTCTATCTGCTCTGTAATCCTCATGCTTCCTATCTCAGAAGCGATATTTGACCCCATTTTTCCTGCCAGTATCAGTGCAATCATAGTGGAGCAGAATTCAAGAATAAGGCTTTCCCTTACCATATATCCGACATACATCTTGTCTATAACCGGATTTTCAAGATTTGAGGCAGTCTGTATGACGAGAACTCCGCCGATAAACAGGGATATCACACCGACAATAAGTATTGAGGAGAGTATCAGCTTATCTGATTCATTTACAAACTGACGCCAGAAGAGTCTCCATTTCTCAGGTTTTCTGAAAACCATTTTGAGAAACAGGAAATACTTTCCGATTGACTCAAAAATTTTTTTTAACATGAATAAGATTCTTTTTAAAGGGCCAAATTTACCACTTTTTTACTTTTTTTAAACAAATTGCCGATTATTAGTGCAAGATTTGGACAAGTTATGCGACTTAATTAAAAACAAATCTTGACAATTATGATCATCAACATTCATTGTGCAAAGTGCATCGGCATTGATGCCGTTCCGGTAACCGTAGAGGTGGACTTGGCTTCCGGCATAGGAATACACCTTGTAGGACTTGCAGACGCAGCGGTAAAAGAAAGTCTCCTACGGACAATTACTGCCCTGCAGTCCATGGGATTCCGCATTCCGGGGAAAAAGATAGTAATCAATCTTGCACCGGCAGACATGCATAAAAAGGGAAGCGGGTATGATGTCCCCATTGCCATTGGAATTATAGCCGCTTCAGGACAAATGAAACTTCCGCTCATGGATAAATTCATAATAATGGGGGAGCTGGGGCTTGACGGAAGCATACGCGATGTCCAGGGTGCACTGCCTATAGCAGAACTTGCCTGCAAAGAAGGGCTCAGGGGATGTATACTTCCCACAAAATCATCTTTTGAAGCCATTGAATACGGAGACATTGAGATTTATGGTGCGGATGTGCTTGAAGATGTGCTGCGTATCTTATCAGGGAATGGTCCATGCAATGACCTGCTTGCATCAGAGAGGATAAGGGGCCGTAAAAAAGAAAATCCTGCACATAAGCCGGAGAATGCGGACTTTATGGATTTCTCCGAAATCATAGGACAGAGGGAGGCAAAAAGAGGTATAGAGATTGCTGCAGCAGGAGGGCATAACGTAATGCTGATAGGACCTCCCGGTTCAGGGAAAAGTTCGCTTGCCAAGGCAATGGCCGGGATTCTTCCACCGATGACCCCTGCGGAATCTCTCCAGACCAGCAAGATTTATTCTGTCGCCGGGAAAGGCAAGCCTGCCGAAGGGCTGATGAAACAGCGTCCGTTCCGCTCGCCACACTACAGCGTGTCGGCAGCGGCAATGATAGGAGGCGGGTCCGACAACATAATGCCCGGAGAAATATCGCTTGCACACAACGGTATTCTGTTCCTTGACGAATTCTGCGAAGCTCCCAAAAAAGTTCTTGAAGCCCTGCGTGCTCCAATGGAAGACCGCAAGGTTACAATATCAAGGCTCAAGGCAAAGATAGAATACCCGGCAGACTTCACTTTTGTCGCCGCAGCCAATCCATGCCCATGCGGATATTACGGAGAAGAAGACAGATGTACATGCACTCCGTCCAGGAGACTGGCATATATGTCAAAACTTTCCGGGCCTATAATGGACAGAATCGACATCCAATTGTGGATGCACCCTGTGAATCCGAAGAAATTGGTGGAAAGGCGTCCGGAAGAGTCAAGTGCAGAAATAGCTTTGAGGGTTCTGAAGGCAAGGGAGATACAAAAGGAACGCTTCAGCGGAGAAAACGGCATATTCTGCAATGCCGGGATGAGCAGCCGCATGCTCGACAAATACTGCCCCTTGGACTCAGGATGCAAAAGGCTCATGGAAAAACTGATTGGGCACATGGGGCTTTCCGCCAGAGCATGCTCACGCATAATAAAGCTCGGAAGAACAATAGCTGACCTGGAAGGAAGCACAAACATAAATGAAGAACATCTTGGCGAGGCGGCAGGTTACCGATTCCTTGACAAAGCCGGCATAGGAATGTGATTTTTAGCTATCTTTGTCATTGCAGAACAGGAACTGAAAAATCTTTGGCATGACTTCCTGCGGAAAGTTCGTCAAAGATTTTTATTATGGAAACATTAAGCTACTAATATACAGCATGAAACAGGAAATTATAATAAATGGCATTGAAGACCTGGAGAGGGCAGCACAGGAATTCATTTCCAGGATTGGAAACCGTAAATTATTGGCATTCTTCGCCCCTATGGGAGCAGGCAAGACGACATTTACCGCAGCCTTATGCAAGGTTCTCGGAGTAAAAGATCCGGTATGCTCCCCTACTTTCACCATAATCAACGAATATGAGAGAGGAAACGGGGAACCGATGTATCATTTTGACTTCTACCGTATCAGCAAATTGGCCGAAGCGGCGGAAATAGGAATTGAGGACTACCTGTACAGCGGATATCTGTGCATAATGGAATGGCCTGAAAATGTGAATGAACTGCTTCCGGACGAGACACTGAGGATAAATATCACTGTAAACCCTGACATGACGCGGACTCTTTCATGGGAAGAGTAGGACCGCATGCCGCCACGGATGATATATAGCCGTTTATGTCAAGTTCTTGCACAGAACCGTCTTTCCATACAATAGGCTTACCTCCGGAAACTGAAGATAGTCCGACATTCAGAATGCCATTTACGACTGCAAGAGGAGAATTGCCGGCAGGAATATATCCGCAAGGCACCTCTGCCATGTCTCCGAAACGGAAAATTTTCGCAGGTGCGCCTGCTGCAGAAGAGCTGAGAAGGCAGCATAGTCCGCTTTGCCATGTGCACATTGAGGAGACAGTATATCCCGGATCAAACATCATAAGCATTACCCCGTCCGACCACAGTCCGCTTGTCAGTGTATGGCCGTCTGCGGAAAACACTCCCTCAACAATGATATTGTCTGAAACAGGAATAAAGCGGCATGCAAGCATCCGTGCAGACTTCGGAAGATTGACGGCAGACATTTTCTCTCCGCACACTGCCACAGGTACATCGATACCTGTCATGTCGGAAATATAGCAGACTTCTCCATTATAAAAAACAACGTCCCATATTTTCTTGATATCTTCCCTGACTGCAATCTGGCTCACGCTGCCGTCTTTGACAAAATAATATCTGCCGGCACCGTTTCCGGAATTTATAGGTTCGCAATAAGAAAAACAGATTCCTTCAGAAGTGTGCTGAAGACCGCCGATAACATATCCCGACTCTTTTTTAAGAACAGGTTCGCCGTTTTTCCTATAGCAGAACCCGGAACCGCTTCTGTTCTGTCCAAGAATATAGACATCGTCACCATCGCATGTCATTCCGCAGATCATTTCCCTTCCGGAATATCTGAACAATGGCTGTCCGTCTTTCTTGATTACCGTTTCGGATGCTGTGGACCAGTCAGTATACAGATGCCCGTCAATGATTCTATGCATATCCGGTTCCCAGCCGACTTCATGGCTTTCTCCTACCGGGATCTTCATTACCGGCATCATATCGGCAAAAACGACAAGCGAGCATTTTACACTGCCGGCCTGCCTATCTGCCCTCCAGTCATAGCCTTCCGGATAGTCAAATCCGGTAATATAGCAGACGGCTTTCCCTGTGTTTCCTGCTCCACCATTTCCGTCTCCTGTTCCAGGAGCCACCCATACATCCTGTTTCTGGCTGCCGGCGGTCCCGCCGATCTCGACAAGACTGCATGAGCATACAACAAATGCAAAAACAATTAAATAAACGAAGCGCATTTTCTTTATCATTTGAAGACAAAGAAAGCTAAAGTGCATATAAAAAGACGAATCACACATCCCGCATACGTGAGATTCGTCACTTTTTTCTTTTTCTTTAAATTTTTTCTTTTTTTTAAATACTACTCCCAGGCATACCGTCAGAAGCCGTTGCCGGAAGTGCTCAGCTCATTGTTTTCGGAAAGGGCATCCATGTCATACCGGATATACGGCAAACAAAGCGGAACCTGAGCCTGACATGGACGCATATACTGCACCGCTGTCATACAATGACTTTTTGATGGCCTCAAGTTCAGGATGCTTTGCAAAAACAGTCTTTTCAAAATCATTGGCCAGCAAGCCGTTCCACTCAGAAACAGGACGGGACAGCACATCTCTCAAAGGAATCTCTGGCATTTGGGGAGTGATTCCACGATAAGCATCGGCAGTGGAAACGGATATGCCTTCCGGAACGATTACCTTGACTTCATATAAAACAGGAAGTTCTCCGGATTGTCCGCTTTCTTCCCCAAGCCCTATTCCAGAAATACAATATGGAGTAAGTATCTCACCACGTCCCTCTCCGATCATTGGACGGTTATAAATAAAGAATGCACAGTCACTTCCCAGTAAGGCCGCATATTCAGCAAGCTTCTCATCCGCAAGACCAAGTCCGAAGAGAGAGTCAAGCATTTTCAGAGCAAATGCAGCATCCGATGAACCTCCTCCGAGTCCGGCACCGACAGGCGATGTCTTTTCAAGAAAAATCTTTGCCGGGGGCAGACCATACTCTTTGTCCAAAAGAAAATAGGCCTTTGCACAAAGGTCATTGAGAGGATTCCAGCCGACACCATCTTCCTTGGCTATGGTGACCATGAGTTTGCCGTCATCTGAAATTGCCTGTACAAGAGAAGGTGCAGCTTCATCATCAGACAAATTGCCGTACTTTGCTGCAAGCAAAGCGGAAGTTCGGCTGAAGTCATCTCCGGAAATGATTTCCAAAGTATCGCAGATGCCGAAATAAGGGACAAAAAGTGTTTCCAGATCATGAAATCCGTCTTCCCTTTTACGAAGTACATTCAGTCCGAAATTCAGCTTTACATTAGGATGCGTTATCATATTGTCTTTATAAGCCGTTAAACTCAGATTGCCTTGACGATGGATCTGACAGCCTCCTCCAATTCGGCAGTCTTCTGCCCATGCAGTTCAGGGTCACTTATTGTACCCAGGACTGGAGACAGAAATGAAATCATCTGCAGGACTCTTGCATCCTCAAGGCTGATTCCGCGTGAACGCATATAAAACTGTTCTTCCTCATTAAGCCGCCCGATGGTCGCGCCGTGCGAGCATTTTACATCGTCTGCATAGATTTCCAGCTGAGGCTTCGTATTCACTTTTGCGTAATCAGAAATAAGAATATTATGATTCTCCTGATATGCCTCTGTGTGCTGGGCGTCTTTCACAACGGTTATCTTACCATAAAAATCCACGGAAGAGTGTCCCCCGGCAATTCCTTTGAAAAGCTGCCGTGAAGTGCAGTCCGGGACTTCATGCCTCATGTCTACAGAGATGCGGATTTTCTCATCATGTCCACAGACATAGGCACCGGCTATATCTGCAGAGGCGCCCCTTCCTGCCAAAACAACTTCGAGAGAGCACTCATACTCTGTACCCGGCATTGAAAGAATCACGATCTCTGCCTTCGCATCCTTCTCAACAACAATTTTTCCCGGCAAAGCCTCCTCATTACCGGCAATATAGATTTTATTGAATGACTGCCCGGCAGGCACTGTCACTGTATTGTGCACGTCCATAGCATCACAAGCTGTCATAACCGTTCTCTTCAATTGCAGCCACAAGTTCTCTTCCAGCTGTCTTTACTATTCGTCCGTCTTTCAGCACATGCACGACATCAGGCACGATATAGTCCAAAAGACGCTGATAGTGAGTAATTACAATAGCAGCATTCTCAGGTGTATGAAGAGCATTGACGCCATTGGCCACAATACGTAGGGCATCTACATCAAGCCCGCTGTCCGTTTCGTCAAGTATAGCAAGCATCGGGTCAAACATTGCCATCTGGAAGATCTCATTGCGTTTTTTCTCTCCGCCCGAAAAGCCCACATTGACCTCACGTTTTGCAAATTCAGGCCTCATCTGCACAAATTCCATTTTTTCACGCATCATCTTAAGGAAGTCACCGGCTTTAAGCGGTTCAAGTCCTTTTCCCTTGCGGTGAGAATTCACTGCCGTCTTCATGAAATTGGTGATTGTTACCCCCGGTATTTCAACCGGATATTGGAAAGACAGGAAAAGTCCTGCCCAGGAGCGTTCTTCCGGTGACATGGACAAAAGATCCCGTCCCATAAATTCAACAGTTCCGTCAGTGACATTGAACTGAGGTTTTCCGGCAAGTACGGCAGACAATGTACTTTTGCCGGCACCGTTAGGTCCCATTACCGCATGAATCTCTCCTCTGCGGATAGTAAGGTCAACACCTTTGAGAATCTCTTTTCCCTCAATGCCGGCTCTCAGGCCTTCTACTTTCAACAATATATCGTTCATATCTCTTATATTTTTCTATTCTGAGCGTCCGTAAAGTCTATACCAATGATAAAGCGAAACCCCTCCATTGATGAGATAGAGCCCACAGACTATAGGCATGAAAACATGTCCCACTGAAATGTGCAGAATCATCTGCGTTATATTCACAAGAAGCCATGCGACCCAGCAGTCCCACTTCTTCAGGGCAGAAAGGAACTGCGCCACAAGAATCAGCACTGTCACGCAGGCATCAAGGTAAGGTATCGGGTCAGACGGGAATATTCCTATGAACCACCTGTTTCCAAGCATGCTGAGAAGCCACCCCCATATTCCGGCAAGTATAAAGACCGAAAGAATGGCCAAAAGTCTCTGAGGCCATGTCAGCATACTGACTTTCAATGCCTTGTGATCTTTTGCACTTTCTTCATTACGCCTTGGATGAGTCCATCTGTAATGTCCAAGAATATTTATGCCCAATGAAATAGGCTGGAGCAGAAGGCTCGCGTATAAATTCTTGTTCCAAAACATCAGAAAAAGCATGAATGTATATAAATACCCAACCCAGAAATTATATTTGCTGTTCCGCCCGGCAAGAAAAACACAGGTCAGTCCTACCGCAGAAGTCAGCAGGTCAATAAGCAGCACCGGAGTATCTCCTCCGACAGTAAATAATGTATAATTCAGTATGTCGTGCATATATATTCCTTTAAAACATTAACCGACAGAGCCTTCGAGGGAAAGGGACAGAAGCTTCTGAGCCTCCACGGCAAACTCCATAGGAAGCTTCGACAGCACCTCCCTGGCATAGCCGTTGACAATAAGTCCTACAGCCTCTTCCTGTCCGATTCCTCTCTGATTGCAGTAGAAGAGCTGATCCTCACTTATTCTTGAAGTTGTGGCTTCATGTTCCACCACTGCCGTCTTATTGGCATTCTCAATATAAGGGAATGTGTGCGCACCGCACTTGTCACCTATCAAAAGGCTGTCACACTGGGAATAATTGCGGGCATTTTCTGCTCCTGCAAGCATTCTGACAAGGCCGCGATAGCTGTTCTGGCTATGTCCGGCCGAAATTCCTTTGCTTATGATTCTGCTCCGTGTGTTCTTGCCGATATGTATCATTTTGGTACCGGTATCCGCCTGCTGATAATTGTTTGTGACTGCTACGGAATAAAACTCAGAAGAAGAATTGTCTCCTTTCAATATGGTAGAAGGATATTTCCACGTGATAGCAGAACCTGTCTCCACCTGTGTCCATGAGAGATGGCTTCCGGCTCCCTTGCATATTCCCCTTTTGGTAACAAAATTAAATATTCCTCCCTTTCCCTGGGCATCTCCAGGATACCAATTCTGTACAGTGGAGTATTTCACTTCAGCATCTTTCTCTACTACAATCTCAACAACGGCAGCATGCAATTGGTTCTCATCACGCATAGGGGCTGTACATCCTTCCATATAGCTCACATACGATCCTTCATCCGCGACAATGAGCGTCCGTTCAAACTGTCCCGTGCCCTTTGCATTTATACGGAAATAACTTGAAAGTTCCATCGGACAACGCACTCCCTTAGGAATATAACAGAAAGAGCCGTCACTGAAAACAGCTGAATTGAGTGCTGCATAAAAATTATCACCCACAGGAACAACCGAAGCAAGATACTTCCGGACAAGCTCAGGGTATTCTCTCACAGCTTCGGAGAAAGAACAGAAAATAATTCCTTTTTCTGCAAGCGCAGCCCGGAATGTAGTTGTTACGGAAACTGAATCAAACACGGCATCCACAGCCACTCCGGCAAGTGCAGCCCTTTCATGAAGAGGAATTCCCAATTTGTCAAATGTCTTTTCCAGCTCCGGATCAATTTCATTAGGACGTTCGCTGTCCTTTTTAGGGGCCGCATAATAAATTATATCCTGAAAATCAATCTCAGGAATTTCAAGATGTGCCCATGTCGGAAGCGTCATCTTCTGCCATTTGCGGAATGCCTCCAAACGGAAGTCCAGCATCCATTCCGGCTCACCTTTCTTTGCAGAAATAATGCGGATGACATCTTCATTGATGCCTTTGGGAATGAATTCCTGCTCAAGGTCAGTCACAAAGCCATGTTCGTATTCCTTATCTGCAAGGCCATCCAATATTTCTTTATCATTACTCATAAACCATGTCACCTTAGGTTACACCTGTCTCCTCAAAGACCAGGCTAAAATAAAACCTGCACCCATGCAATATCAAGGCCCTTAAGGCCCAATTTGCAAAGATACAGGTTTTTATTGATTATACTTGCTGCACATCCACAAATAATACTTTTCTCCTTTGCAGACCAGGCAATCAAGAAAGTGACATTTATCGGTCCAGTATCGAAACTATCTGGTAATAACTTTTCCCTTCCGAATCTCTTTCTTCATATTTGCCTGTCCCTGAACTGTTCATTCTGCTCATTATTCCAGGATTGTCATACTTAAACAACGCAGGCAGGACATTGTTGTAGACTCCGGGGGCAGCGGCATGGGATTTCTTCCCATTTGAAAGGATGAATTCATAATCAAGCCCAGGAAAGCCTATCACGCGGTAAAGCATATTATTTATGCCTTTCCGGGAGTATTGTCCGACAGAAGGGTCATACTTTTCACATCCGCCCTGTAAGCGCATTGCATTTCCATGACGGCTCTTCAGAACATTTGAAATCACTATTCTCGCATTATTGTCAGAAGAGCCGAAGGCAACCATACCGGAGGATGTCCTGGCACATCCGGCATCTGCACCGTCACTGAGGGCTCCCTCAGGCGTCCCTGACATGACCTCAGAATATACGGCGTCATACATCCCCGTACAATCCGTACCGATCTGTGAAGATGATGACATCATGTCGTTGAACTTGTCAGTGGTTGTGTAATGCACAGCAAATACAAGACTCATGTCATAATACACCCACCTGGTAAATACAGAGTAAAAGTCTCCTATGCCAAGGTCTGTAAAAAAATTATCTTTACTGCGGAGCTTGAGTTCCATCATAGGCAATGAATAATAAGCTCCTCCGGAATAAGTGTCACTTTGTATGTCTCCTATACATTCATAATAGGCAAACAACGGGTAAAGTCCGCACGGGACATTTCCGGCAGCCGGAAGCGGATACCCTTCTGCACTGGAAAAGAAAAACGGATAATACTGCTGGATGTTTCCGTTTATGACATACCCGGCACCGGAAACTCCCCCGCCGTTCGGCTTCTGCAATTCAAATGCGCCTTCATTACGTTTCCATGCCAGCTGCCCATAAACATAAAAATCTATATATCCCTGCACTATACCTATTTTTTCATTTGAACGTCTGTTCACATAGTTGAAACGAACATATTTTTTCCCGGCAACATGACTGTACATGTCAAAACCCTCCTCAGAGCGGCCGAACTCTTTGTCATATTCATATTTCCCATTTAAAAGATCCTTGACTTCATAGTAACATACCGGCCAGAACTTTAGCTGTGTCCCCTCTTCTGCCAAGTCATACCTCATCCAAGATCCCCTGTAAGCATAACTGGTTGTATGCAGACGGCTTGCTCCCGGATATACCTGCCTTGTAATGTCATCAACCGTCACCGATGATATCTGGAGAGAAGACTGCGCAGCTTTGTTTCCTATATAAATATACTTGTAGTCAAACTCATATCTTCCAGGTTCACGGCAATATATATCATTACCGGTATAAGCTATATCATTCTCAAGACAGAACTGCTTTCTCAAAGGCCTGTAGGTCAGCAGGCTGTAGTCATCGATACGCCCAAGCCTTGTATTACGGTCCTCCTTTACGGGAAAGGTGAACATCACTTTGAATCCTGAGAATGCCGTGCCAGCGCAATCCCTGAAATTGAGATCTACAGGAAAGACCTGTCCGTCATGCCTTATCATTTCATCGTCCACATGACATACATATACGTCCACTGACATCTCACCAGGCTTCACATCAATGCCGAGATATGACAAGGCCGGCTCCTGCATAACCGGAACAGGGGCAAGATATTCAAGCACAGCATTTTCATCCAGATTAGGAACCGCATTATTATTTTCATCGACAATTGAATATGGCACATTAACCTCATTTCCGACAACATCAAGCTTACAGACAGGCACATTCCTGTCCACTGCCAGACCCGGCCGCCTCACATTCACAACAACCTCAGAGCGCTGTCCTCCGTCTTTATTTGCAAAGGTGATTACAGAACGCCCCTGACGGCAGGCAACAATCTTAAATTCGGTTCCGGCCTCATTCAGCGGAACAATCCGGACCACCTCACCTGATTCAGATGAATTATATTTGGTTTCGGATTTCACATAGCTTACCGGCCAAACTTCTTCCGGCACATCTCCAATTGACAATTTGCCATACTGACCGACATACGACGGGATGATGTCCCACTTTAGATTCATCGGCCATTCCACCGAATCCGTAACGACAATATTTGCGACAGCCTTCTTCCGGCCGTCATACGTTTCAGCAGAGATGGAATATGTTCCTGTTGCAGCCGTCTCAGGAATATCATATTCAACAACATGCATAACTTCACCACGGCTGCCGGGTATCGCTCCTATGTCATATTTCACCGATGACGCCACCCCTCTCTCCACCAAGGCCCCGACACTGCTGCAATAGTCCCAGTCCACTTTATAAAATTCAGTCTGAGATGATGCTGCGCCGGAAGTTGTACGGTGATAAAAGGCATAGACCCGGTTTTTGTTTCCTGTAAGGAAATAATAGACAGGCACTCCGTCCCTTACCTCTTTTGCACCTCTAAATGACAGAGACCGCAGATCGCTTCCTGAAAATTCAACTTTCCATGAAGGACGCATGACATTGTCATAATCAGGCATTACCGTTATTTCATAAACCGAATTTCGGCAAACGTCAAAATTAGACACATTATCCTTGCCTATGAAAAATTTATATTTTACGTTTCCTACCCAACCTTTTATCGGATAGGTACACACCGCACCTATTTCAATATAAGTGCACTTTCCGGAAAAATCATTGCCGGCAGACACAAGATTTTCAGATGTCTTTTTCCACGGATCATCGTTTCCAGGCAAAAGCGTGCCCATCATATTTTCAGGGACATAAAACTCTGCTGTGAATGAATCTGTTTCTGACTGTTCCACAAAAGCCCCGAAACTGCCCTGGCAGTCCGATTGGCCCGTAACGTCAGCGGCATCTGCGGCTGCACTGTCTCCGAACGGAAGCAAAAGCGTATTTGCATTGCGCACATATATATTTTGCAGGAAAAAGGTGTTCTTGCCGTTGTCCGGATTTATGAATGAATCGTCTTTTACAATAGTTACACGTATTTTTGCGAACAATCTTTCAAGGGCGACATGCAAAGACGGATTTCCGTCCCAATCAACCCTGGAGCACATCGGTATCCCCTTCTCGGAAAGTTCATCAAAATCGGCAATCCGGTATGAAAGACCGCGCACTGCATCCTCATTCTCAGGAAATGATGATGACATGTCGCCCATATTGGCGGTAAAATAAAATGTCTTTACATTCAAAGGCACTGTCAGAACACATGAAGAGGCATCATCCAGATGCCATGTGCCAAGCAGATTGCCGTTATATGCAGCTACAGTAATATCCGTCACAATGCTCTCCGCACTGCTTTCCGGCAGCAGCACAGACTTGACATGCGGCTCCATGGCCGAAAATGAGACTTCAACACGGGCACAATTCTTTCCGGAATCAAATGCCGTTTCTTCAATAGGTTCACCCTGCTCCAAATTTCCGCATCCCAACAATATGCACAAAGACATTGCTGCAATCTGAAAATATTTTTCCATATATATTGTTTTAATCGTTTCCGGCCAAAAGTTCCCGTGTCTCACGACAGGAGAACTTGTTAACATGAAAAGCATTTAAAATAAAATCAGACCTGCAACCTTAAAATAAAAAGGTCTGGCCATAAAGTCACCGGCAAAGATGCAGGAAGAAATTCCAACCGTGTTTAAAAAAGAGAAAAAGCATTTTAAAAAAGAGAAAAATGGCTGCCGGAAAAATTAAAAATAAATTTTTAATACAGGAAAAACATTAAGAAAAGTGACATAATTACAAAAAGGGCCTGAATAAAAATTTCATTCAAGCCCTTTTTGAGTCATTTTGTTTATATGGCTAATGAATCCAGACAGTAAGTCCAGCCATTACTATTGAGACCATGCTCATCAATTTTATCAGTATATTCAATGACGGTCCTGAAGTATCTTTGAAAGGATCCCCCACAGTGTCTCCCGTCACAGTTGCCTTGTGGGCCTCTGAATTCTTGCCTCCAAGATTTCCTTCTTCCACATATTTCTTTGCATTGTCCCATGCTCCGCCTGAATTTGCCATAAAGACAGCAAGCACAAAACCGCTTCCAAGGCCTCCAATAAGAAGTCCCATGACACCGGCCACTCCAAGCAGCAATCCGACAAGCACAGGTACAACTATGGCAATGAGTGAAGGAACCAGCATCTCACGCTGTGCACCTTTTGTGGATATTTCCACACAGCGGGCATAGTCAGGAACAGCTTCTTTCGTAAGTATTCCCTTGATTTCACGGAATTGCCGGCGTACCTCTGTCACCATACTTTGTGCGGCACGTCCGACAGCATTCATGGTAAGTCCGCAGAAAAGGAATGACATCATGGCACCGATAAACACTCCCACCAGCACAAGAGGATTCATGAGATCCACATGATAATATGACATGATGTCAGGAATCGTAGCCTGAGCGGCATCTACAAGTTCACCGGAGACACCGACAATCTGCTTGCCTATATGGCTGAGGCCAATCTTTATTTCTTCAATATATGAAGCCAGCAGAGCCAATCCGGTAAGAGCTGCAGAGCCTATGGCAAAGCCTTTTCCTGTTGCAGCAGTTGTGTTTCCAAGAGCATCCAGCACATCTGTACGTTTGCGGACCTCAGGATCAAGTTCGCTCATCTGCGCATTTCCTCCTGCATTGTCGGCAATAGGCCCGTATGCATCAGTTGCCAGCGTGATACCAAGAGTAGAAAGCATGCCGACTGCGGCAATTCCGATTCCATACAACCCCAGGCTGAGGCTTTGTGCGGAAAACGACAGGTCAAATCCATTAGCACAGAGATAGGCCAAAAGTATAGCCACGGCAATCGTCACCACCGGAACGGCAGTAGAAAGCATGCCCAGCCCGACACCGGAGATAATGACAGTCGCCGGACCGGTCTCCGCACTTTCTGCCAGTTTTTGGGTAGGACGGTAAGAGTGCGAGGTGTAGTATTCGGTTGCCTGTCCGATTATCACACCGGCGACAAGACCGACAACGACAGAAAAAGATATCTGCCACCAGTTCTCCATTCCAAGCAGCCACATTATAAGGAATGTCGCACCGGCTATCAGCACAGAACTTACATTAGTCCCCAGACTGAGAGATCTGAGAAGCTGCTTCATTCCTGCTCCCTCTTTTGTGCGTACCAGATATATGCCTATAATTGAAAGTACAACTCCGACAGCAGCAATAAGCATTGGGGCAAATATTGCCTTAAGCTGCAATTCCGTTCCTCCGATATAATATGCAGACGCACCAAGGGCACACGTTGCCAAAATGGAACCGCAATATGACTCATAAAGGTCTGCACCCATGCCGGCAACGTCTCCTACATTGTCTCCTACATTATCTGCAATGGTGGCAGGATTACGCGGGTCATCCTCCGGAATGCCTGCTTCAACCTTTCCGACAAGATCGGCCCCGACATCAGCCGCTTTGGTATAAATACCTCCGCCTACTCTTGCAAACAACGCCTGGGTTGACGCTCCCATACCGAAAGTCAGCATTGTGGTAGTTATTATCACAAGGTTCTGAGGATCTTCGGCCGGATAAAAGCCAGACAATATAAGCCACCATATTGCTATGTCAAGAAGGCCGAGTCCTACAACAGTAAGTCCCATTACGGCACCGCTGCGGAAGGCAACTCTAAGACCGGAATTCAATGAGCGCATAGCAGCATTGGCAGTTCTTGCAGAAGCGTATGTGGCTGTTTTCATACCGACAAATCCGGCAAGTCCGGAAAAGAAGCCACCGGTAAGAAATGCAAACGGAACCCAAGGATTCTGCACATGAAAGACGTATGCCAGGACTGCAAAGAAAATTGCAAGAACAAAGAATACAACTGTCACGACTTTATATTGCTGCTTCAGATAAGCCATCGCCCCTTCTCTTACGAATTTGGCGATTTCTTTCATTGTCACAGTACCTTCACTTTCCTTCATCATCTGTCGGAAAAACAGGTAGGCAAACAGCAGAGCCACAATTGCAGCAGCCGGCACAAGATAGAACAGATTAGTCATAATGTTATGTTTTATTATGTATGTACTGCATATCAAAAGCATCAGCTTTTATGTCGGAAGAACAAATTTATTTAATTTTTCAAGAAAAACAAGCCCAAAACAATACATTTTTAAAGCAAATTCCGCTTTTTCTTAATAATTATTAAAAACATCAGCTTGTCGTATGAATTTTTCCTTATCTTTGCAATAGTCCGGATTTTGGTTGTCCGGACAACAGCAGCAACTTCACGCATCATACAACAAAAAATCCGGAATCCTATACGAGATTCCGGATTTATTTTGTGCAGCATAAGCTGCCTTTTGATCTGATTACTCAGCTGCAGGAGCCTCTGCAGCAGGAGCAGCCTCAGCAGCCTTCTTTGAGCTGCGGCGGGTTGTCTTCTTAGCAGCCTTTGGAGCAGCTGAAGCAAGAGCAGCCTCATTGAAGTCAACAAGCTCGATAAGAGCCATGTCAGCTCCGTCACCAAGACGGAAACCGGTCTTCAGGACACGTGTATATCCGCCCGGACGCTCAGCGACCTTAGGGGCGATTGTACGGAAGAGCTCTGTAACGGCCTCCTTGTTCTTGAGATAGCTGAACACGATACGGCGTGAATGTGTCGAATCGTTTTTTGACTTGGTGATAAGCGGTTCAACATAAACCTGCAGAGCCTTGGCCTTGGCAACCGTAGTCACAATTCTCTTGTGGAGAATAAGAGAGGTAGCCATATTGGCAAGGAGAGCTTTACGATGACCACTCTTGCGGCCAAGGTGGTTGATTGCTTTATTATGCCTCATATTGCTTAAACGTTCTTTTTCTTAGGTTCAATATTATACTTGGTGACATCCATTCCGAATGAAAGTTTCATCTTCTCCACAAGAAGATCTATTTCATTGAGTGACTTGCGTCCGAAGTTCCTGAATTTCATGAGCTCAGCTCTTGAATAGGAAACAAGGTCTGCAAATGTGTCAATGTCCGCAGCTTTCAGACAATTGTAAGCCCTTACGGAAAGTCCCATGTCAGAAAGCTTGGTAAGGAGAAGATGTCTCAAGTGGAGTGATTCCTCGTCAAGTTCCTTTGACTCAGACTCGATGGAACTCTCAAGAGAGAGTTTCTTGTCATCAGTAAAGAGCTTGAAGTGGTAAATCAGGATGTTTGCTGCCTCCTGAAGAGCTATGTTAGGAGTGATGGAACCGTCAGTCACAATCTCCAGGTTAAGCTTTTCATAGTCGGTCTTCTGCTCTACACGCCAGTTCTCTACAGTCCAGTTCACGTTTTTGATCGGAGTATAGATTGCATCTACCGGAATGGTTCCGATAGGAGCATCAGTATCCCTGTTTTCATCAGCAGGCACGAAACCGCGTCCCTTGCCGACAACCAGAGTCATCTCGATCTTCACTGCAGGCTCAAGAGAACAGATGTGCAGTTCAGGGTTAAGCACCTTGAAAGAAGACAATCCTTTTGAGATATCCTCTGCGGTAAACTCCTGTTTGCCGCTGATTACGATATTTGCTACCTCTGAGTCTACAGTTTCCACCATTCTCTTGAAACGCACCTGCTTAAGGTTGAGAATGATGTCCTGCATACCCTCGATCACGCCGGGGATAGGAGCGAACTCCTGGTCCACACCGGAAACCTTGACCGATGTGATAGCAAAACCTTCCAGAGAAGACAATAAGATACGACGGAGTGCGTTGCCGATGGTCTGTCCGTATCCAGGCTCCAAAGGTCTGAATTCGAAACGGCCTACGGTATCGGTTCCTTCGAGCATTATCACCTTGTCCGGTTTCTGAAATGCCAAGATTGCCATATTAATTCTTTTTTGTGGTGTTAATCATTACTTAGAATACAACTCGACGATAAGCTGCTCATTGATGTTCTCAGGAATCTCTGCCCTTACCGGAACATTGAGATACTTGCCTGTGAGAGCCTTAGCATCAAATTCTATCCATGAGTACTTGGCTGCGGATGCCACACTGTTTGTAATAACCTCAAGGCTCTTTGACCTCTCTCTTACGGCAACCACGTCACCCGGCTTTACGAGAGCTGAAGGGATGTTGCAGACTACGCCATTGAGAGTAATGTGAGCATGTGAGACAAGCTGACGGGCAGCAGCTCTTGTAGGAGCAACGCCCATACGGTACACGATGTTGTCCAGACGAGACTCAAGAAGAATCACAAGGTTCTCACCTTTCTGTCCCTTCATGCGTGAAGCTTTCTCATAGAGGTTGCGGAACTGCCTTTCAAGAAGACCGTAAGTATATTTTACCTTCTGCTTCTCTTTGAGCTGAATACCGTACTCTGATTTCTTTTTGCGCTTGCTTGCCAAGCCGTGCTGTCCCGGAGGATAATTCCTTTTCTCAAAGTCCTTGTCTGTTCCGAAAATCGGCTCGCCAAACTTACGTGCGATCTTTGTGCTTGGTCCAGTATATCTTGCCATAGTAATTTATCCTTTAAATGTTACAAAATTAAACTTTACGACGGCCTTTTGGTCTACAGCCATTGTGTGGCATAGGAGTAACGTCGATGATCTCTGTAACCTCGATACCTGCACCATGGATAGTCCTGATTGCAGACTCACGTCCAGCTCCAGGTCCTTTCACGTATGCTTTCACCTTGCGTAGTCCAAGGTCGTATGCAGTCTTGGCTGCATCTTCTGCCGCTACCTGAGCTGCGTATGGAGTGTTCTTCTTTGAACCTCTGAAACCGCTCTTACCAGCAGAGGACCAGCTGATAACCTGTCCTATACTGTTTGTGAGGGTAACGATAACATTATTGAAGGTTGATGAAATATGGGCCTCGCCATAAGCTTCAACCTTAACAACTCTTTTTTTGGTTGATGTTGTTTTCTTTGCCATAATTCATCTCAATTATTTAGTTGCCTTCTTCTTGTTTGCAACAGTTTTCTTCTTACCCTTTCTTGTACGGGCATTGTTCTTGGTGCTCTGTCCGCGTACCGGAAGACCGATACGATGGCGGATTCCTCTGTAGCAACCGATATCCATCAAACGCTTGATGTTCATCTGGATGGTAGAACGGAGCTCACCCTCAATCTTGTACTCGTTAGCAATTACGCTACGGATACCGGAGATCTGCTCGTCATTCCACTCACCAACCTTTGTATCGAAATCAATGTCGAGCTGAGAAAGAATCTTTCTTGCAGAGCTGCGACCGATACCGAAGATATAGGTAAGACCTATCTCTCCTCTTTTGTTGTTAGGTAAATCAACACCGGCTATTCTTGCCATAATTATCTTAACTTAATTTGTTTATACAACTAAAAATTATCCCTGGCGCATCTTGAATTTAGGATTCTTTTTGCAGATCACATAAAGACGTCCTTTACGCTTAACAATCTTGCAATCTTCGCTGCGCTTCTTAATGGATGCTTTTACTTTCATTTTCTTAAAGTTTTTAAATGCTGCATCTCGGCATAATCAGAATAAATTCTGCTTCTGCGCTCAATTTGCAATTTATTTTATTTGTATCTGAAAGAAATTCTTCCTTTTGATAAATCATAAGGTGACATCTCAACTTTAACCCTGTCCCCAGGCAGGATCTTGATATAATTCATCCTCATCTTGCCTGAGATGTGAGCAATGATGACGTGACCGTTCTCGAGTTCAACTTTGAACATCGCGTTAGGCAGAGTTTCAATTATTACTCCTTCCTGTTCAATTGCTGATTGTTTTGGCATCGATAATCACTTTAAAATTTAACATCTTTCTCAATAAAGTCAAAGGTAGACAATAATTCAGCCTGGCCTTTTCTGACAACAACCGTAAGTTCGAAGTGCGCTGCCCTGCTGTGGTCCGCCGTGTGTACTGCCCAACCGTTACCAGCTAAATACACATCTTTGGCCCCAGCATTGATCATCGGTTCGATACAGATAGTCATTCCGTCGACAAGTCTGATGCCCTGCCCCTTCCTGCCGTAATTAGGCACTCCTGGACTTTCATGCATCTTCTTTCCGATTCCGTGTCCTTCAAGTTCACGAACGACGGAGAACCCGAATGACTCAGCATACGATTGCACCGCGTGTCCTATATCGCCAATTCTGTTTCCGGCTACAGCAGCTGCAATGCCTCTGTACAGAGACTCCTTTGTCACGTCAAGAAGGCGGCGGGCATCGGCATCCACTTCACCTACAGGAAAAGTGTAGGCCGAGTCCCCGTTGTAGCCTTTATAAAACGTACCGCAGTCAACTGAAACAATGTCACCGTCACGAAGCACGTAGTCTGACGGAAAACCGTGTACCACGACATCATTCACGGAAATACAAAGAGCTGCAGGAAAGCCGTCATAACCCAAGAAGCTAGGAACAGCCCCGTGATCACGGATGAAGGTCTCTGCCACCCTATTCAACTCAAGAGTTGTCACACCAGGGGCGACCAGCTTACCGACCTCAGCCAATGTCCTGGAAACGAGAATCCCGTTTTCACGCATCAGCGCTATCTCTTCTTCTGTCTTTGGTCTTATCATCTTCAATGAACTCCATTATTGGGATTACATGCCGGAACGTCCTTTCAGACGACCGGTTTTCATCAGTCCGTCATAGTGACGCATAAGAAGGTGGCTTTCAATCTGCTGAAGAGTATCAAGCACAACACCGACGAGAATCAGGAGGGATGTTCCTCCATAGAAGCTCGCAAACTGGTTATTCACTCCGCAAAGCATCGCAAATGCAGGGAGAATGGCAATAAGTGCAAGGAATACTGATCCTGGAAGAGTTACTCTTGACATTACTGAATCAATGAACTCAGCAGTCTTTTTTCCAGGCTTGACTCCAGGGATGAATCCGCCGTTCTTTCTCATATCATCCGCCATCATGGTAGGGTTTACCGTTACTGCGGTATAGAAATATGTGAAAAGTACTACGAGGATTGCAAATACAGCGTTATACCACAAACCGGTATAATTGCTCATGACCGCAGCAAAACCCTGTGTAGCCTCAAATCTTGAGAATATCATAGGGAACAGCATGAGTGCCTGAGCAAAAATGATAGGCATCACGCCTGCTGCATTGATCTTCATCGGAATGTACTGGCGTACTCCGCCGTACTGCTTGTTTCCGACAACTCTCTTGGCATACTGTACAGGAATCCTCCTCACAGCCTGCACGAGAGCGATTGCGGCAACAAACACAAAGAACAGTATCAGAAGCTCGACAATAAGGAGAAGAGGTCCTCCGACACCGTTTCCGTTGAATTTAGACATAACCTCAGCAGTAAGGGCATAAGGAAGTCTCGCAATGATTCCGACCATGATGATCAGTGATATTCCGTTGCCGATACCGCGGTCGGTAATACGTTCTCCGAGCCACATCACGAACATTGTTCCTCCGAGAAGAATCACAGTGGAAACAAGATTGAACCAGAAGCTGCTCCATCCAAGCTGATGTATGGCCATGAAAGCGGCCTCAGGAATCTGGCTGTGAAGAGTAGCCATGTAGGCAGGACCCTGTATGCAGATGATACCGATGGTAAGATACCTCGTGTACTGATTCATCTTGCGGCGTCCGCTTTCGCCCTCCATCTGAAGTTTTCTGAAGTAAGGGACGAAAACACCAAGAAGCTGGATAACGATTGATGCCGAGATATAAGGCATCACTCCCAGCGCAAAGATAGAGGCACTTCCGAATGCACCGCCTGAGAACATGTTCAAAAGGCCCATAAGACCTTCTGATGAGTTCTGGGCAAGATCCGAATTCGCAATCATAGCTGAATCTATGCCCGGAAGCACGATAAAGCTTCCGAGGCGATAGACGAGCAACAGGAGAAGCGTATAACCGATTCTCGTGCGAAGTTCCTCAATCTTGAAGATGTTCTTGATTGTCTGGATAAGTTTCTTCATCTTTTAGATTGTTGTTGCAGTACCTCCGGCAGCCTCAATCTTTGCGATTGCAGACTTAGAGAAGGCATTTGCAGATACTTCCAATTTTGCAGTAAGCTCACCGTTTCCGAGAATCTTCACAAGATCATTCTTGCCGGCGAAACCAGCCTGCCTGAGGGTCTCGATATTGATTACCGAAACATTTGCGGCTTCTGCAAGAGTCTGGAGAACGGAAACATTGATTCCCTTGTACTCCACACGTGTAGGATTGGTGAATCCGAACTTAGGAAGCCTTCTCTGAATAGGCATCTGACCTCCCTCGAAGCCAATCTTGCGAGAATAGCCGGAACGGGCCTGGGCACCTTTGTGACCACGGGTAGAAGTGCCGCCGTGACCAGAGCCTTCACCGCGTCCGATTCTCTTCTCTCTGCCTTTAGAGCCTGCGGCAGGTGTCAAATTATGTAATTTCATCTGTCTGTCCTCCTATTTAAATTTCCTCAACGATTACAAGGTGACGAACCTTCTCAACCATACCTTTGGTAACAGGAGTGAGTTCCACCTCTACAGTCTGGTGCAGTCTGTGGATACCAAGAGACTGAAGATTTGCAATCTGCCTCTTGGTTGCACCGTTCTTGCTTTTTATCTGAGTTATCTTAAGTTTTGCCATTTTTCTGTCCTCCTTTAACCTTTGAATACTCTGCTCATCGGAATACCGCGAAGTCCGGCAACAGTGTAGGCATCCCTCATCTCAACCAAAGCGGCAACTGTAGCCTTCACAAGGTTGTGAGGATTTGATGATCCCTTTGATTTTGCAAGCACGTTCTGCACTCCTACAGACTCGAATACGGCACGCATGGCACCACCGGCCTTAACTCCGGTACCAGGTGCTGCAGGCTTCATGAACACCCTTGCTCCTCCGAACTTAGCTTCCTGCTCGTGAGGAATAGTCTTGTTGAGCACAGGAACCTTTACCAGATTCTTCTTTGCATCCTCTATTCCTTTTGATATTGCAGTAGTGACCTCATTGGCTTTTCCAAGACCATAACCTACAACGCCGTTCTCGTCACCAACTACAACGATGGCTGCAAAGCTGAAGTGACGACCACCCTTAGTAACCTTGGTCACTCTCTGGATGGCTACCAATCTGTCCTTAAGCTCAAGGTCAGATGTCTTTACTTTTTTAACATTTGTATTTGCCATAGTCTCTTAGAAAATTAAGCCACCTTCACGGGCAGCGTCGGCCAAACTTTTAACTCTACCATGATAAAGGTAACCGCCACGGTCAAATGAAATCGTAGTGATACCTTTTGCGAGAGCACGCTCAGCAATCGCCTTGCCGACGATGGCTGCGGCCTCTACGCCTGTCTTGCCCTTGCATTCCGCAGCAAGAACCTTGTCATTTGAAGCAGCTGCGCAAAGAGTAGCGCCCTTCAAATCATCAACAACCTGTACGTAAATCTGCTTGTTGCTTCTGAAAACAACCATTCTAGGCCTTTCAGCAGTACCATTAACGACTTTGCGGATACGGTAGTGAACTCTTTTTCTTCTTTCAATTTTATTCAATGCCATAACTTAGTCCTCCTATTATTTAGCACCTGCTGACTTGCCGGCTTTACGACGAAGCTGCTCGCCGACGAACTTGATACCCTTACCCTTGTATGGCTCCGGTTTGCGGAGTGTGCGTATCTTCGCAGCAACCTGACCGATAAGCTGCTTGTCACAGCTCTTGAGGCAAAGCACAGGGTTCTGGCCCTTCTTCACCGGCTCGGCCTCAGCCTTAATCTCGGCAGGAAGCATAATCTGCACCTCGTGTGAGAAACCGAGTGACATGATGAGCAGCTGGCCCTGCACGTCAACACGATAACCGACACCTACAAGCTCCTGACGAATGGTGTAACCCTCTGACACACCGACTACCATGTTGTGCACCAAAGCACGGTAAAGACCGTGAAGTGAACGGTGGCGCGGAAGATCGGTCGGACGGGTCAATTTGATTTCTGTTCCCTCTATTGCGACATTGATGTCAGCGTCAACTTTCTGGCTGAGCTCGCCGAGAGGTCCTTTAACCTTAACAACGTTGCCGGGGAGAATCTCAACGGTCACTCCGGCAGGAAGGTGTACAGGCAATTTACCAATTCTTGACATTATAAGTTCCTTTATGAATTAATATACATAACATATAACCTCACCACCTACATTGAGGTCTTTTGCCTCCTTGTCTGTGATGACACCCTTAGAAGTCGAAAGAATAGCGATTCCGAGTCCGTTGAGGACGCGAGGCATGTTCTCGACATCAGTATATTTCCTGAGACCCGGCTTTGAAATGCGGACAATCTTCTTGATTGCTGCAGTCTTGGTCTGAGGATGATACTTCAGAGCGATTTTGATTGTGTTGTACGGAGTTCCTTCAACTACCTTGTAGCTGAGGATGTAGCCCTTCTCGCAAAGAATCTTTGTGAGGGAGAGCTTCATCTTTGAAGACGGAATCTCCACGATCTTTTTTCCTGCAAGGTAAGCGTTGCGTATCCTTGTAAGGAAGTCTGCAATTGGATCAGTCATTTTACTTTTGTTTTTAACAGAAATCGACGCATCGGATGCGCCCGATATCCAAATTGTTTATAATTGTTATTCTACCGCCGGAGGCGGACACTTTCAGGTCTATATGTTACCAGCTTGCCTTCTTGACGCCAGGAATGAGGCCGTTGCTTGCCATCTCACGGAACTGGATACGGCTGATGCCGAACATACGTATATATCCCTTTGGACGTCCGGTGAGAGAACAGCGGTTGTGCATGCGGCAAGGTGCCGAGTTCTTAGGAAGCTTGTCAAGAGCTGCCCAGTCGCCGGCTTCCTTGAGAGCCTGCCTCTTTGCGGCGTATTTTGCAACCAATTTCGCGCGTTTTACTTCGCGGGCTTTCATTGATTCTTTTGCCATCTTGTTCTCTTTTAATTAGTTGTTATGTTTCTTGAAAGGCAGCCCGAATGCCTTGAGAAGAGCGTGAGCCTCCTCGTCGGTCTTGGCTGTGGTAACGAAAGTAATCTCCATACCGAGAATCTTCGTAATCTTGTCGATGTCAATCTCAGGGAAGATGATCTGCTCCTTGATACCGAGAGTGTAGTTACCCTTGCCGTCCATCTTCTCAGAAATACCGTTGAAATCCCTGATTCGCGGAAGAGAAACGCGGATAAGCCTCTCAAGGAACTCATACATCTTCACACCGCGGAGGGTAACCTTAGTTCCGATCGGCATTCCCTTACGGAGCTTGAAGTTTGAGATGTCCTTCCTTGAATGAGTAACCACGGCCTTCTGGCCAGTGATGATGGTGAGTTCCTGCTGTGCAGCCTCTACAAGCTTCTTGTCACCTGTAGCATCACCAACACCCTCATTGATAGTAATTTTTACGAGTCTCGGGCACTGCATAACTGTAGAGTATCCGAACTCCTTCATCAATTTGGCAACGATTTCGTCCTTGTAGACCTTCTTGAGCGACGGAACATATCCCGCCGGAACCGCTGCAACTGCTGCTGTATTGTTAGTCTTTGCCATTGTTAAATCTCCTCTCCAGATTTTTTAGCGTAGCGGACAATCTTTCCGTCAACAACCTTGCGGCCGATTCTCGTAGGTTTTCCTGTCTTAGGGTCAACAACCTGGAGATTTGAGATGTGCACGCCTGCCTCTTGTTTGACAATGCCTCCCTGAGGATGCTTAGAACTTGGTTTTGTGTGCTTGCTTACAATGTTTACGCCCTCAACGATAGCGCGATCCTTTGAAGTGATCACCTCAAGCACTTTGCCGGTCTTGCCTTTGTCATTGCCGGCATTTACATAGACGGTGTCGCCTTTTTTGATATGTAACTTCTTCATAATGATTGCTTGTTAGAGGACCTCAGGTGCCAGTGAAACAATTTTCATATAATTCTCGCGGAGCTCCCTTGCAACAGGGCCGAAGATACGTGTTCCGCGGACCTCACCCGAGTTGTTGAGAAGAACGCAGGCGTTGTCATCAAAACGGATGTATGATCCGTCCGGCCTGCGGATTTCCTTCTTGGTGCGAACTACGACAGCCTTTGACACGGAGCCTTTCTTGGCGTCACCGCCAGGGATTGCACTCTTCACCGCAACGACAATCTTGTCCCCCACTCTTGCATAACGGCGGCGGGTACCACCCAGAACACGGATACAAAGAACCTCCTTTGCACCGCTGTTGTCTGCCACCTGTAAACGTGATTCCTGCTGTATCATTGTTACTTAACTTTTTCTACGATTTCTACTAATCTCCAATTCTTGGTCTTGCTCAAAGGACGCGTCTCCATGATGCGGACTGTATCGCCCTCGCTGCACTCGTTTTTCTCGTCGTGAGCAACGAATTTTGTGGTCTTCTTTACGAATTTACCGTAAATAGGATGCTTCTCCTTGATTTCTACGGCAACTACGATGGATTTGTCCATCTTGTTGCTGACCACGACTCCTATTCTTTCCTTACGAAGATTTCTTTCCATGGGAATTCAATTTTTAGTTCTGTTTCTCCTTCTCGGCAAGAATAGTCATCATACGTGCGATATCCTTTCTTGCTTTTTTGATTTTGGAGGTATCCTCCAATGGAGAAACCGTATGATTAATCTTCATCATATCGAGGTTTGACTTCTCGATCTCAATGCGCTCGCGCAAATCAGCGACCGACATTTCACGTACTTCAGATGCCTTCATCTCTTTTCTCCATTTAATTATTCAACATAATCCCTGCGAACCACAAACTTCGTGGTAACCGGAAGTTTCTGCGCACCAAGGCGGAGAGCCTCCTTTGCAATCTCGAGGGAAACGCCCTCTGCCTCAATCAGAATGCGGCCTGGAGTAACAGGACATACAAATCCTTCCGGATTACCCTTACCCTTACCCATTCGCACCTCAGCAGGCTTCTTTGTGTAAGGCTTGTCAGGGAATATCCTGATCCAGATCTTACCCTCACGCTTCATGTAACGCGAAACAGCCTGACGTGCAGCCTCGATCTGACGGCCGGTAAGCCAGCAGTTCTCCAAGGTCTTGATACCGAAAGAACCGAATGCGAGCTGATTGCCCCTCTGGGCAAGGCCTTTCATGCGGCCCTTCTGCTGCCTTCTGAATTTTGTTTTCTTTGGTTGTAACATTGTTCTATTACTTTTTAATAAAAATATTTCACAATACCCCTAATAAATTGAGTATCAGCTGGTTGGGCGAAGTGGTCCTCAATTATTGGGTTGCAAAGATAGTAAATATTATTGAATTACAAAGAATATTTCAATAATTATCCAACATTTTCGACCGAAGAAACAAACATCTAAAACACCTATTTTCACTAAGTTATAAACCGTGTTAAAAAAAATATCCCTGCACTTTCGACCATTGGTAAATTTTGGAGAATACCGAAAAAAAGAAAGACACTTTGCAGGCAAAAACGAAAACAGTTTCTAAATTTGCAGAGCCGACAAAAAGGAAGGACACAAAAAAATGAAAAGAAGCATAATCATATCATATATCATCGCATCCGCTGCACTCATGTCATGCATCTGCTGCCGCGCGCAGCAAAACAGCGGAGGATACATGCAGTATATCGTCGACGGCAGAGACACCGTCTACATCTCAGAACTGCCGGCATCAAAAGTATATTCCAGGATACCCAAGCAGAAAGGCAAGGAATGGAGGAAATACTACAGGCTTGTGCACAATTTCAGCAAGACATACCCATACGCTCTCGCTGCACGCAAAATGGTCGCGATGGCAGACAGCACCATTGCCGCGGACAAACTGAAAAAGGGCAAGCGAGAAAAATACATAAATGCCGTCCAAAAGGAATTGTTCAGCGTATTCGAGAAACCGCTCAGAAATCTGACAGTAAGCCAGGGAGCCCTTTTGATGAAACTGATAGACAGAGAAGTGGGCAAATCCTCTTATTATATAATAAAAGACTACAAGAACGGCATGGCCGCCGGATTCTGGCAGGGCGTAGCAAAAATATTCGGTTCCGACCTGAAAAAGCCGTACGACCCGGAAGGGGACGACATCATGGTTGAAGACCTCGTGAAAATATGGGAAGCCGGGGACTTTCCCGCATTCTATTTTTCGCTGTTTTGGGAAGACCCTCCCGTCACTGAGATTCCGTCAAAATACAGATAAGGAGAACCTCCGATCCAATCTTTCAAGACATGCAGCTCAGCACCGGACGGCAATTTCATATTCACATCCGCATGATAATGCCCAAATATGAAAAAGTCAATCTGATGCTCCCTTGAAAAAGCATCGGCAAATTTGTACAAAGGTTCCTCCTCGCCACGGAAAACATACTCAGAATGCCTGGCGAGCCGATTGCGCCGTGACCAGCCCTTCCCAAACCGGAATGCAACCCACGGATGCAAAAGGCTGAACAGAAACTGAAGCACGCGATTGTGGAATACGCCGCGGAGAATACGGTACCCAAAAGGAACCGGCCCAAGCCCGTCCCCATGTCCAAGGCAAAAACGTTTTCCGGAAATCTCCACTACAGCAGGCTGTTCCAGACATTTGATGCCGAGCTCCTCAAAATACCGGTATGCCCACACATCATGGTTCCCACGGAAAAAGAACACCTGCACCCCCTTGTCAATCAGCTCCTGCAGGGCCGCAAAAATTCTGACATATCCTTTTGGCACCACATCCCTGTACTCATACCAAAAGTCCCATATATCACCCAAGAGATACAGTCTGTCCGTATCTTCCGGCAAAGAGCGCAAGAATTGCAGAAACCTCAGTTCCCGGCCGCACGGGTCAGAAACATCAAGCCCAAGATGGACATCCGACACGAAGTAACAGAGTCTGCGCCCCATGTCCATCACGCAAATATGAAAATTGCCGCAGAAACGACAAGACAATACAAGGCGAACCACGAAAGACTCGCCCTCTTGACAAGCGCAACCATAGCCTTGCACGCAAGCAGTCCGGACAGGAAGGCTGACACAAAGCCGAGCAGCAGAGGAAGCATACCTACGGAAGAAGACGAGAATTCACCGCCGACAATCTCCAGAAAAGCCTCCCCGAGAATAGGGACCAGCACCATAAGGAAAGAAAACTGCGCCATGACATTCCTGCGCACCCCGCAAATGAGCCCGGCAGAAATCGTTGTGCCGGAGCGCGACAAGCCGGGAATCACAGCAAAAGCCTGACCGATGCCGACAGCAAAAGCCTGCCAATAGGAAATGCCGTTCCGGCTTTCATTTGCCGGAAACACTGACGGACGTCCGGGCCTGGAGGCATAATCAGAAAAGAACAGCAGGACCGCCGTAGCCACGAGAGCGGCAGCAACAACAAAGACGGAGCCGAAAAGCCCCTCCACGGCATCCTTCAAAAAGACTCCCACTATGAAAATCGGGATCATGGACACGCAGAGCTTGAGCACATAATCCGTCTCATCATTATATTTAAAGCGGAACAGCCCCTTGAGCAATCCCCATATCTGCCGGCGGAAAACCACAATCGTACTGAGCACGGTGGCAGCATGCACAACAGTCGTAAACATGAGGTCATCCTTCACCTCAATGCCGAGCAGGGCCTTCCCTATCTCAAGATGACCGCTGCTGCTTACCGGCAAAAATTCCGTAAGTCCCTGCACAAGTCCCAGCAAGACTGCCTCAAACCACTCCATGTCCCCTACTGTTTTTTAAAGACCTTCATGATTGCCACAATCTCGATCACCATCCCCAGGACAATAACCACCGGAGCCGCAACCATCCTCCTGAAATTAAACATCTCGTAATTGAAGACCTGAGGGTCGTCACTTCCTCCGCCTGACATGAGTATATAGCCGGATACCATCACAATAAGTCCGGCCAAAAGATATTTCAGCCCACGCGGGGTCATAGCCATCTGTGTATTATTTCCCATACGCCTAATAATATAGCTCATCCTTGCCCAATGAAATGAGCTTGTTAACAACAAAATATGTACTTGTAATGCATATCACCAGACCGCTGGCGAGCACAATGCCGATTACGGAAAGCAGAAGCTCCATACGGAATACCTCAAAAAGCTGGACAAATTCGCTTCTGATGAAAAACATGACCCCAAGCAGGGCAATGACGGCAAGAAAAGCCGCAAATATTCCCTGGAAAGCCGCCTGCACGAGGAAAGGAGCCCGGATAAACTTACGCGTAGCCCCGACAAGCTTCATTGTGTGAATCGTGAACCGGCGGGCAAACACATTCAGCCTCACGGTATTGTTGATCAGCACAAAGGATATGAACAGCATCAGGCATATAAATACGCCCAGGACAGTGGAAATCTTGCTGAGATTTGCATTCAGCGCATCCACAAGCGACATCTGATAATTCACCTCATCCACAAGAGGAGAAGTGCAGATAATATCGCGGACAACATTGAGACTGTCAGACGAGACATATTCCGCCATAAGGGTAACATCAATGGAAATAGGTATGGGAGATGTCTCGAATACCTCCAGGAAATCGTCTCCGAGCTGCCGGGCAAGCTCTTTCTCCCCCTGCTCGCGCGAAACAAATGCAGTCTTCTTTATAAACGGCTCATTCCCGAGGGACTCGCAGAAAGCAAGCGCATCGTCTTCCTTGACATTCTGCTTCATGAGTACAGACACCTGCATGTTTTCCTTGAAATAATCGGAAACCCCCTTGGCATTGACCAGCAGCATACTCGCCACTCCCACCAGCAGCAGCACGAGGCTTATGCTGATGAGAGAAGAAAGGTAGGCATTGGCAAGCCTCCTCTTCATCATCTTGTTATCTCCTTTACCCATACTTTTCCAATCGGGCCCAAAGATAGTGAAATATCAAAAAAAATTATTATCTTTGTAGAGATTTTGTCATTAAAAACAGACAGTATGGGAAATTCAGTCAAAAGAGTCCTGTTCGTAAATTCGGAGATATTTCCTTATCTTCCTGAGTCCGAAATCTCAAAGATCGGAAGATTCCTGCCTCAGGGCATTCAGGAAAGAGGAAAAGAAATCAGGTCCTTCATGCCAAGATACGGATGCATCAATGAGAGGAAAAACCAGCTGCACGAGGTAATCCGCCTTTCGGGCATGAATATCATTATCAACGATGTGGACAGGCCGCTCGTCATAAAGGTCGCCTCCATATCGGCTGCAAGAATGCAGGTTTACTTCATTGACAACGAAGACTACTTCCACAGAAAAAGCATTTACCGGGACGAAAACGGCATTTTCCATGAAGACAATGGAGAAAGGGCCATATTTTTTGCGCGCGGCGTGCTCGAGACTGTCAAAAAGCTCAGATGGGCACCCGACATAATCCATTGCCACGGATGGATATCACACATTCTTCCACTTTATCTTAAAAAGGCATATATTGACGACCCTATATTCTCCGGCAGCAAAATAGTATTGTCGCTGTACGATGACACACCTGCGGAAAAATTCCCTTCCGACATAAAGGAAAAAATCCTTTTCGGAGGAATCGGGGAAGATGACCTTGGACTCTTGTCAGGAGAGGTAGATGGCACGGAACTTGCAAAACTCGCGGCCAGCTATTCTGACGGAATAATATTCGGTTCGGAATCGATACCAGGCGAACTGGAAGAATATTGCAGGAATTCCGGACGCCCAATCCTTGATTTTAATGCAGAGGCGGTCCAGGACGGATCATACATAGAAGAATACAACAGTTTTTACGACCAGTTATAATGAATCTGAATTTTTTTGGCGGGGTCAGCCGCCTTGCGGCTATCGGTGCGATACTGCTTGGCTCCGCATCATGCATATACGTAGACGAGACACTCGGAAAAAATTTCATACCGACCGACCAGAAATGGAACGTCTTCACTCCTGAACCGGTGCCTCTTACGCAGATACAGATGCACATGGCAGACAGCCTGTCCGGCTACAGCACTTCAAGGTTTACTTTCGGCTCCATAAGCGACGATATACTTGGCCCATGCGTAAAAAGCGCCAGCTTTACACTGGTTCCGGTCCAGGACAGCCTCGACTTCGGAGAGAACATAAGAATACGCGGATTCCATTTCACGGCAGTCAAGGACACCGTGTCTGTAAACGATGAAAGCCAGAAGAAAATAATACAGAACGTGTACGTTTCCGAGCTGAAGGCTCCGCTTGACTCTAATGTCATGTACGCCGGTTCTTTTATGAATTCGCAGGAAACAAGGGACAAGTATCTGGATCTCGGCAATATAATAACAGACGGAATACCTGTATATGAAGGAGGCGACTCCCTCAGTTTTGAATTCAGCAGGACATTTGCTGAAAAAATCGTGAAGAAGCTGAACAGGACTCCTCTTGACAGCATGGACCTGTACCTGAAGGAAGTTCCTGGAATATATATCACGACCGACGCCCCGGCTGGAAACGGAGGCAGGATCAACATGTTCAATGTTGAGATAGGGAAAAACGACAGCGGGTATATAACCGGAAACTATGCAGAGCTGAAGATTACGGCGGACTACGGTGACAGGAAAGATGTGGACACTTCATTCGTCTTCATCTTCGGTCTGGGAGACTTCCTGAAGAATCTTTCAAGCACATCAAATCTTACACAGTATGCATTCAACTCCGGAGAGCATGCGACGGCAAAGGAATACTCCAAAGGCATACTTGCAGATGAAAAGATATATATAGAGGGAGGATGCGGCATCAAGCCGGTGGTAAAGGCCTCCGAAATAAAGGACATACTTGAAGCAGAACTGGCTGCAGCAGGAATAAAGGACTACAAGGAGGTTGTGGTAAACAAGGCCACGATAATATTGCCTTACGATGCCGCCGGTGACTATTCTGCACTTGACAACTATCCTATGATTCTGAGCCCTACTGTAAGGCTCAGGAGCAGCGACAGGAAATATGTTTCTTTTGCCGGTCTTACGGATTCAAGCATAGAAAGTGAAAACCAGGGCGACATAAACAGGTCTCTGTCCGTATATTCACCAGACATAAGCCACCACGTGCAGGAAATCCTCAAGCTTGACAGAAATGACGCTGATTTTTCCGAAACAATCGGTAATTATGACATCTGGTTCCTTATAATGCATACGGAGACGTCATCCGCATCGAACTCATCAAACAGCAGCTATATGCAGGATTACTACAATAACCTGCTGTACAATTCATACTACAACAATATGATGTACAATCCTTATGGATACGGCAGCTACGGCTATGGAGGATACGGATATGGATACGGAGGATATGGATATGGCAACAACTATTATAATTATATGATGATGGCCATGTATTCCAGCTCATACGGTTCGTCCACGGAAACACTTACGACAGAAATGGACAAGGACAGGTATTACAGGGCAATACTGAACGGCCCGGGAGCATCATCATCTGTACCTCAGCTGAAAATCACATTCTCTGCACCAAAGACAGCAGAAGAATAGCAAATCGCCTTGCGCCACAGCTTGCGGCAATAAACAAAAAAACAGGACATCTTTTTGAGGACGTCCTGTTTTTTTTGTCTGTATCCGACAGAGATTATTTCTTGTTTACAATCTCCTCGATATACTTGATGGCATCACCGACTGTGCCGATTTTGTCTGCATCGTTGTCATCAATCTCAATATCGAATTTCTTCTCGAAATCCATGATAAGCTCTACGATGTCAAGTGAATCTGCGCCGAGATCGTTTGTAAAGCTGGCTGTTTCAGTCACTTCAGATGCGTCAACGCCCAATTTCTCGACGATGATTGCCTTTACGTCTTCTGCAATATTTGCCATAACGTTTAAATTTTAGTTAATAATTAGTATTTTAATACACGTATATGCGCTAAAAAACGGTGCAAAATAAATAAAAAAAATCCAAAAATAAAAATTTTAGGCAGCGAGAATGGCCTTAAAGGGCCATACAGGCTAATTCTTGCTGAGTCTGAGCCACACACGAAGCCCGTTGAGAGAATTCAGGAGATAGAAAATCCACATGATGACCATCACCTCAGCATGAGCCTGTCCCCTTGCCACACATATACACCACATGACAACGCTGAGGACATTTGTGATAATCCAAAGGACCCACTGCTCCATAAATGCCATGGCCATAAGGGCCTGGGCGACAATGCTCAGAACAGTAGTAGCGGAATCCTTGAAAGGCTGCGGGTCGTCAAAATACATAAGCAAGAAACCGAAACCTACGACAGCTGCAGCACAGAAGGCAGCAAGAGCGACGCGCTGTATGGCAGTCATGCGCCTCGCCCGGACTCTTGTGTCACTGTTTTTTACGGAATTATCACGTGAGAAGGACGCTCCTCTTTTCCTCCACGAATACCAGCCGACAAACTGCATAGGAAGGTAGTAAAGAGCATTAAGTCCGGCATCTCCATACAAGGCGGCCTTATAAGAAATGTAGGCATAAAGAGAGACATTGACGACTCCGAAGGCATAGTTCCAGATGCTTCCCTTGGCCACAAGCACAACGCACAAGACACCCGCAATGCCGGCAATTGAACCAGTCAAATCAACATTTTGCGAGAAAAAAGAATAAAGGGCATTGGAACAGATGACCCCAGCTATAAGAAAATAGTCGTAAGCCGACAGTACTTTGTTGTTCATGGTTTTTTTTGCATTTTGGCGGACCTGTCAGTCCAGTTTCTTGTTCAGGTGCTCGTGAATAGCTTCTGCCAGAGGGCGGCTGACCGTAGCGGCGAGGTCTTCGACCGACGCCGCCGCTATGCGGGCTACGCTCCCATAGCGGAGCAGCAGACGCTGCTCGGTCTTGCCGCCTACGCCCTTGATCTCTCTCAATGCAGACTCAATCTGCGACTTGCTCCTTAGATTTCTGTGGAAAGTGATTCCGAAGCGGTGGGCTTCATCCCTTATCTGCTGCAACACCTTCAAGGCAGAAGAGTTCCTGTCAATGAACAATGGATACGGGTCCCCTACCCTTATCACTTCCTCAAGTCTTTTTGCCAGCCCGATGACGGTAAGCCTGTCCGTAAGCCCAAGTTCAGCAAGCGCCTCGAATGCAAAGGCAAGCTGGCCCTTTCCCCCGTCAATCACGACAAGCTGCGGCAAGTCGTCCGGATTCTCGGCCAGCATCCTCGAATAGCGCCTGTTCACAACCTCCTTCATTGAGGCATAGTCATTTGCCCCAACTACAGTCTTTATTTTGAAATGTCTGTAATCCTTTTTAGAAGGCTGCGCCCCACGAAAGACAACGCATGAGGCCACTGGATTCGTACCCTGGATATTTGAATTGTCAAAGCATTCGATATGTTCCGGAAGCACATCCATTCCCAGAGCATTCTTCAGTTCATCCATCACCTTCATCCTGTAATCATCAGGATCCGTATGCTCACGCTGCTTCAAGGCATTGAATCTCATTTCCTTTGCATTCTTTGCGCTCAATTCGAGCAGGGCAAGCTTATCTCCCCTTGCAGGTACTTTGAATTCAATGTTTTCCATTTCAAGCTCCGGCATGAAAGGGACGATGATTTCCCGGGACAGTGCACCGAACTTGGCCTTTATCTCCGAAATAAACATCTCCAGCACCGCCTCTCTGCTTTCTTCGATATGAAGTCTGAAGCCAAGATTCAAAGACTGCACGATTGCTCCCATGCGCACACGCATGAAATTGCCGAATGCATCGCTTCCGTCGATGATCAAAGAAAAGACATCAGCATCTCCGACCATGGAATTCATGATTATAGACTTGCTGTAATGTTTCTCGAGCGAAAGCATCTTCTCCTTGTAAACATTTGCCTCCTCGAATTCCATACGGGAGGCAGCTTCCTGCATAAGTTCCCTGTAGTGCTGGATCATCTCTCGCCCGCCTCCTTTCAGCAGACGCACAATCTCTTCGATATTGTCGTTATATTCCTTCTTGGAAATTGCCCCGATGCAACATCCGCGGCATTTCCCGATATGGAAATTGAGACATGGCCGGTACTTGCCGCGCAGAATTGCATCCGAATCGATTTTCAGATTGCATGTGCGGAGAGGATACATGCCGTGAAACAGCTCAAGCAGGTTTCTTGCATGAACCACACTGCTGTACGGTCCGAAATACCTCGAGCCGTCTCTGACAACCTTGCGAGTAAGAAACACCTTCGGGAATTCGTCGGCACTGACACAAATCCACGGATATGTCTTGGAATCCTTAAGAAGTATATTGTAGCGGGGCTTATACTGCTTTATGAGATTATTCTCCAGCAAAAGGGCATCCGCTTCAGATTCTACAACCGTGTACTGGGCATCAGCAATCTTGGAAACCATCAGAGCAGTCTTGCGTGTAAGCCTATCTGCCGGTACAAAATATTGCGCCACCCTTTTGTGCAGGTCCTTGGCCTTGCCTACATAGATGACATTCCCCTCAGCGTCATAATATCTGTAGACGCCGGGGGAATGCGGAAATAATGATATTTTCTCCCGTAGTGTCATCACAACATCTTTCCGTACTTCAGGCACGGAAAGAGAGAGAAATTATTTTACATATTCAGCAACTGCTTCCTCCACGGATTTTCCGTGAAGGCCTCTTTTGAGGATAGTACCGTCAGGGCCGATAAGCATGATATGAGGAATACCCTCAATTCCATAAATGTCGGTCGGTATGCTTCCGGCATTGTTAATCTGATTCCAGTTGACCCCAAGTTCAGCTGCAGTTGATATCGTAACCTCTACCGGTTCCCTTTCCCATACAGCAATGCTCAGTACGTCAAAGTTGTCGCCCTTGTATTTCTCATAAACGGCTTTGATATTAGGAATTTCCCTCTTGCATGGTCCGCACCATGGAGACCAGAAATCCACAAGAACATATTTTCCTTTGCCGACAAAATCAGAGAAGTTGACATCACGGTAAAGAGGCTGCGGAGGAATGCTCCTGGTCTGGCCGAATACCGTATTGACTGTAAAATCCGTGAACATCTTTCCCTCTGAGGTTGCAATCCGCGCCTCAATGGCCTTTTTCATTCCCTGCACATACTTGTGGGAACTGATTGAAGGATCAAGCGTCTCTATGAGAGAATTGAGTTTCTCGTCATCAGCCTCTCCCCTCATGTTCTGAATGGCAAACAAAGCAAGGAAGTTGTCCGTGTTTTCAGCAAGGAAGTCAGCATTGTATTTCTGATAAGATTCCATGAATTCCTCATAAAATTTCTCAAAAGCCTCCTCCTTCTGCTCATCAGTCATCAGTGTGTCAGAATAGATTTCCTGGCGTTTTGCCATAAATTCCTCCCCTACCTTCTTCTCATTCTCATTGAAGGCATTGAATCTCTCCTGTACGGAAATCTTAGGATATTTTGAAGTCACAGCAGAAGCTTCTCCCAACACAACAGTGAGAGGCGTTCCGTCAGCTATGAAATTTACACCGTAATTTGCCGCCGAAACAGTGCCCAACACAGTAATATCCGTAGGCACAGTAAGCGAAAACTTGCCGTCCACTACGGAGACAAGAGTATCAATCTGCCCGACCGTCACATTAATTTCAGATATGCCCTCCGGTTCAACTGTTCCGGTAATCTCTGTGTTCTCCGCAACTTTTGCGCAGGAAACAGCAGCTGCAGCGGCTATGGCTGCAAAAATAATGGTCTTAAAATTCATGATATATATAATATTATATTATTTCAACATCATACAAAGTTAACTATTTTTCCGATATGGAGTCCATATACCAAAAGAAAAGGGTGGCCAAGACTTTTGGCCACCCTTCCCGGATATAGGAAAAAACTATTTGTTCTCTCTGCGCTCACGGCCTCCGCGTCCTCCGCGACGGCGGTCACCGCCACGTCCTCCGCGATTGTTGCCTGACTGCTGAGCCTGGGCTGCGATACCTGCGTTAGGAGAAAGATCTTTCTTTCCGTAAACCTCTCCGTTGCAGATCCAAACCTTGATACCGAGTACACCTACCTTGGTGTGGGCCTCTGCAAGTGCATAGTCGATATCTGCACGGAATGTGTGGAGAGGAGTACGTCCTTCCTTGAACATTTCGCTTCTTGCCATTTCAGCACCGCCGAGACGGCCGCTGATCTGAACTTTAATACCCTCTGCACCTACTCTCATGGTAGTTGCAACAGCCATTTTGATTGCCCTTCTGTAAGAAACACGGCCTTCAATCTGGCGTGCAATAGAGTCTGCCACGATGTTGGCGTCAACCTCTGGTTTCTTGACCTCATAGATGTTGATCTGAACATCTTTCTTGGTCACTTTCTTAAGTTCTTCCTTAAGAAGATCAACTGCCTGACCGCCTTTGCCGATGATGACACCTGGCCTTGCTGCGTGGATTGTCACAGTGATGAGCTTAAGAGTTCTCTCTATGACGATCTTTGAGATAGAAGCCTTTGCGAGACGGCTGGAAAGATACTTGCGGATCTCATAGTCCTCCGCTATCTTCTCTGCATAGTTACCACCTACCCAGTTGGAATCCCAACCGCGTGTGATACCGATTCTGTTGCTGATTGGATTTGTCTTCTGTCCCATGATTACTCCTCCACTTTAGCTGGTTTAACATCAAGGATAACTGTCACGTGGTTAGAACGCTTGCGGATACGTCCGGCACGGCCCTGAGGGCAAGGACGGATTCTCTTGAGCGTACGGCCCTCGTCAACCATGATTGTCTTGACGATTACGTTACCGTTGTCCAACTCTTTTGCATTATCCGGATTCTTAGCCTCCCAGTTAGCGATTGCGCTGCGGAGAACCTTCTCCAGATCAATAGAAGCGTGCTTCTTTGAGAATTTCAGTATGTCAAGTGCACGGTTCACCTCAACACCGCGTACAATGTCAGCGACAAGACGCATCTTGCGAGGAGATGTAGGCACATCATTCAGCTTTGCAATAGCTGTCTGTTTTTTTATTTCTTTCAGCCTCTCGGCCATCTGTCTTTTACGAGCTCCCATAATTACAATTTCATTTTAAATTATTTACGATTGCCCGAATGGCCTCTGAAAGTTCTTGTTGGCGCAAACTCACCGAGTTTGTGTCCCACCATGTTCTCAGTAACATAAACAGGAATAAATTTATTTCCATTATGAACTGCGATTGTGTGACCTACAAAGTCAGGAGAAATCATGCTTGCGCGTGACCAAGTCTTGACAACCTCTTTCTTCATGCTACCCTCATTCATAGCAAGAATTCTTTTTTCAAGGGCTTCCTGAATATAAGGACCTTTTCTTAATGAACGACTCATAATCTCTTAATTTATTCCGTTATTTTTTCCTTCTTTCAATGATGAACTTGTTTGAAGTCGCCTTAGGATTACGAGTCTTATAGCCCTTAGCTGGCAGACCCTTGCGAGAACGTGGATGTCCTCCGGATGCACGACCTTCACCACCTCCCATCGGGTGATCTACCGGGTTCATTACGACACCACGGTTGCGAGGCCTGCGGCCGAGCCATCTTCTGCGTCCTGCCTTTCCGTGTGACTCCAGATTGTGGTCCGGATTGGACACTGTTCCTACTGTTGCACGGCATGAAACGAGCACCATCCTTGTCTCGCCTGAAGGGAGACGGAGAATTGCATGCTTGCCCTCACGTGCAGCGAGCTGAGCGTATGTTCCTGCAGAACGTGCCATAGCGGCACCCTGGCCAGGACGAAGCTCAATGTTGTGAACAAGTGTACCGAGCGGAATTTCAGAGAGAGGAAGAGTATTGCCCACCTCCGGTGCTGCATTAGCGCCTGAAGCGATTACCTGTCCGACCTTGAGGCCGTTAGGTGCAATGATATATCTCTTTTCGCCGTCTTCATACTGAACAAGTGCGATACGTGCGCTGCGGTTCGGGTCATACTCGATTGTCATAACAGTTGCAGTGCACTCATCCTTTGTACGGAGGAAGTCAATGACACGGTACATTCTCTTGTGTCCGCCACCGATATAACGCATTGTCATCTTACCCTGATTGTTACGTCCGCCAGACTTCTTGAGAGGCTCAAGGAGCGGTTTGTAAGGGGTCTTGCAGGTAATGTCGTCAAAAGCACTGATTACCTTATTTCTCTGTCCGGGAGTAACCGGTTTGAATTTTCTTACTGCCATTGCCTAATCACCTTAAATGTTTGCGTAAAAATCGATTTTGTCCTCACCGGCAAGAGTCACGTATGCCTTCTTGTAGTGATTGGTGCGTCCATTGAGCATACCGGCCTTGGTATAGCGGGATTTTCTCTTTCCGTGATAGTTGACAGTGTTCACAGAGTCAACCGACACGTTATACATCTGCTCAACCGCAGCTTTGATCTGAAGTTTGTTGGCGCCGCGGTCAACAATGAAACCGTAACGGTTCAACTTTTCGCCCTGAACCGTCAATTTCTCAGTTATTATTGGCTTAATTATAATTCCCATTTCTCTATCGGTTTATCGTCTGATTCTTGAAGCGAGAACATCCTGCACACCGTCAACAAGCACCATAGAACATGAGTTCATGATAGCGTATGTGTTGATTTCGTCAACAGTGATGACCTTAACCTCAGGGAGATTGCGAGACGAAAGGTAAATATTTGTAGAATTCTCAGGAAGCACGAAGAGCACTTTTCTGGTTCCGGCCTTGATGTTGGCAAGAATCTGCATGAACTCTTTTGTCTTCGGAGCCTCCATTGCGAACGGCTCTACCATAACGATTGCATTCTCCTGTGCCTTGTAAGAAAGGGCAGAGAAACGTGCAAGCTGCTTGAGTTTCTTGTTGAGTTTCTTGCGGTAGCAACGTGGCTTAGGTCCGAAAACCCTTCCTCCGCCGACATAGATACCTGCCTTAAGGCTGCCGTGGCGGGCACCGCCTGAACCTTTCTGGCGGATGAGCTTTCTGGTGCTGTATGCAACCTCGCTACGGTCTTTTGTCTTGGCTGTACCCTGGCGCTGATTTGCAAGATACTGCTTTACATCAAGATAGATGGCGTGATCATTCGGCGTGATACCGAAAATCTCCTCATTGAGGACTACTTTCTTTCCGGACTCTGATCCGTCAATTTTATAGACTGACAATTCCATAGCTTAATCCTCCACAATTACATATGAACCCCTGGCTCCAGGTACAGAGCCTTTCACTACGATAAGGTTGTGCTCAGGCATAACCTTTACAACCTGCAGGTTGAACACGGTAACGCGCTCATTTCCCATGTGGCCGGCCATACGCATTCCTTTGAATACGCGTGAAGGCCATGATGACGCACCGAGGGAACCCGGGTGACGGAGGCGGTTGTGCTGACCGTGAGTGGTTCCGCCCACACCGGCAAAGCCATGACGCTTCACAACTCCCTGGAAGCCTTTACCTTTTGAAGTTCCGACAACATCAACGAAAGTTGCGTCAGCGAAAACATCAGCAACAGAGAGCGTGTCTCCGAGCTGGAGCTCCTTGGCGAAATCCGCCTTGAACTCGACCAGCTTACGCTTAGGTGTCGTTCCTGCCTTTTCAAAGTGGCCCTTAAGAGCCTTGCTGGCATGCTTTTCACTCATTTCGTCATAGGCAAGCTGTACAGCGGCATAGCCGTCTTTCTCTACTGTACGAATCTGCGTAACTACACATGGACCAGCCTCAATAACGGTGCATGGAATATTCTTTCCATCGGCACCGAAAACGGAAGTCATTCCGATTTTCTTTCCAATTAATCCAGGCATTGGTTTGTTAATTAATTGATTATAAATACTTTAAACTCCGCAACACATTTTTGCGGGCTGCAAATATACAAATAATATTTTCATTTTCAACACTTTGAATAAAATTTATTCCGGCTTTTTTCAACAGCACATCCGGCCGAACGCTGAATGTGCATCAGTTTGTCCTCAAGGGAAAGACACGGAAAGTTCCTGCTGCAATCCGACGTCAAAACATTTGTGAAAGTCTGGCAATTTATAGTATCTTTGCGTGTCATACCATGTAAAGAGGTACAAAATGTTTCTTGCACTGTTCGGATTCCTCCAATTGTCGCTGGCCGACATTCTTGACATACTGCTGCTTGCCCTGATCATTTTCATTGTATTCAAGTGGATCAGAGGCTCTTCAGCCATGAGCATTTTCGTCGCCATAATCTCGCTGTACCTCATCCGCGTCGTAGTGTCCGCATTCAACATGAGGCTGATGACTGCACTGATGGAGACGGTCCTTGACGTGGGCGTGCTTGCACTTATAGTGATTTTCCAGCCGGAAATACGAAAATTTCTGATCAAGCTCGGGAACAGATATCTGAGCAGCGCACGAGGAAGGAAACTTGCCGACAGGATTTTCGGGCGCAGAGGCGGAAAGAGCATAGGAACGGCCGGAAATGAAGTGAACGACCTCACCGAAGCATGCCGCAGAATGGGAGAAGAAAAGACCGGAGCACTGATTGTAATCGCGCACAAGAATCCTCTGGAAGAAATCATCAGTACCGGGGACCGCATCGATGCAGCCGTACACCGGAGGCTGATAATGAATCTGTTTTTCAAGAATTCTCCTCTGCATGACGGAGCCGTAGTGATTGCCGGGGGAAGAATCGCAGCAGCAAGGTGCACTCTTCCGATTACCGAAAAGCAGAATATTCCCGCAAGCTACGGAATGAGGCACAAGGCCGCAATCGGCATAACAGAAGAAACGGATGCAGACGTTGTCGTGGTGTCTGAGGAAACCGGCCGCATATCTTTTGTCAAGAACGGTTCCGTCACCCCGATCCAGAACATCAACGAGCTGAAGCTGCTGCTGGGCACTTCTTTAGAAGACAATTGACCTAAGGCATTTCATCAGTATTTCGTGGCGCAGCCCTTTGTTTTTACGCTATTTTCATTAAATTGCGCAAAATCAACTGATACATACCTCGCCATGAAATTGACAAGATTCGCATTGTGTATCATTGCCTTGGTCACGACGCAGGTTTGTGCTGATGCACAGGCAATCAGGGCTGCATACAAATTCTTCAGGAAAGCTCAGGCAACAGATTCGCTCTACAAGATTGAGCCGGACATGATGCTGGACTATGACGGCAGGACAGCCGCTTTTTATTCTGATGCGGCATACCATCGGGACTCTCTCTTGATTCTCGCATCTGACAATAACGGGAACATACAGAACCATGACGCATACGGGCAGATTTTCGACTACAGGCCAGGAGCGACAAAGGATGCCGTATTGATTGACTTCATACACAATTCATTTGAAGTAAAATACCATGATGGCACGGTCTATATAATAGGACAAGGAGCGCATCTGGATATGCCGCAATGGGAACTGCATGATACGACAAGAACGTCCCCACTCGGCTATGAGACCAAGATGGCGACAGCGCAGTTCATGGGAAGGCAATGGAGAGTATGGTACACGGAAGAGATTCCTGTACCGGCAGGGCCATGGATGCTGTGGGGTACGCCAGGGCTTATCACTTACGCAGAAGATTTCCAGAGAAACTTTGCATTCAAATTGCTGAATGTGGATATGCTGGATTTGCCGACCAGATATGACAATATCAAAAAGTATTACAATAGCAAAAAAGGACGCAAATCATTCTATATCTTTGACATAAAGAATGCGGAGAAAGTCCACAATAAGGCCAGGAGGGATTTCAACTACCTTTATGAATTGGCCGGCGTAGGAGTATATGACTCATATTCAATCGACAAAGACGGCAAGACAGAGACCGTTCCTACCAAATATCCTTACATCCCGTTGATTGCCGAGGAATATTGGAAATAGAGAACCCGTCAAACTGAAGTCATGGGCACAAGGAGAAAGGAATTTATATACCTGCTTATGCTGTACTTAATCACGGCATTTGCTGCTCCGTGTGCCGCCCAGGAAGCGAGCCTTCAGACAGTGCATGGTACGGTGATCTGCGCAGACAACGGCACTCCGATATCCGGAGCGTTTGTCAGTTTCATAAAGGGCAACAAGATAGTCGCAAGCTGCCTGTGTGACGGGGACGGTTGTTTCAGTATGTCATTCTGCAAGGACATCCCTGAATTCGCTTCGGCATCAATGCTCGGGTATACGCCGACAAAAATCCAGATAGGACAAGGCAAGTTGACAATAAGGCTCAAGGAGAAAAAGCTCAGCATAAAAGCCTCAAGCGTGACGGCGAGCGTAATAGAAAGCAAAGGAGACACGACCTCGTACAGCGTAGGGGCATTCCTGGACAAAGGAGACCTGACAGCTGCTGACATATTGAAAAAACTTCCGGGCATCACAATAACGGAATCAGGAGGAATAATCCATAACGGGAAGCCAATAAACAAATTCTATATCGAAGGCCTCGACCTGATGGGAGGCAGATACGGAATGATAACAAACAACCTGTCAGTTAAAGACATATCAAAGATAGAAGTCTATCGTGACCACCAGCCGGTAAAAGTGCTGAAAGGGATTGTGCGTACCGGGCAAAGCGCCGTAAACATAATCCTTAAAGAGAGTTCAAAAAACACATGGCTTTTCAACGGAGACATTGCAGCAGGAGGTCCAGGTTTCCCTCTGTTTGAGGCAAAGGCTCTCACAACTCGATTTTCAAGCCAAAGCCAGGATCTCTACATGCTGAAAGGCAACAGCACGGGGGAGGATGTCGTGAAAGAAGTCAGGGAGCAGTCTTATTTCGGCAAGACAGGAGCATTCCTCGTCTCCATTGACGACCTGGACAGTGATTTCAGGAGTGAGCTCTCACCGCGCAAAAATGCCATGGAAATCCCTCAGGAATTCTGGTTTGACAATATTTCCGGAATAGGCACGTTCAATCATCTGCACAAGACAGGACAGGATTCACAAATAAGGGCAGCCGTACAGATTGCGGCCGAGAAGTATTCGGAACAGGCATACACGAACGAGAGCATCAGTTTTGACGATGTTCCGGAACTTGTCATTGCAGAAAACAAAACAGCGGAAGACACGCGATACTATTTCAATACAACCGCACATTTTGAAAAGAACGCTACAAAGAATTTCCTGTCTGACGAACTGAGCGTCACCGGACAATGGATATCGGACAATGCCGCCGCCACAAGAGCAGCCGATGTATCAGGACAGCAGTCACGGC
Source organism: uncultured Bacteroidales bacterium (assembly GCA_947177525.1). Lineage (GTDB taxonomy): Bacteria > Bacteroidota > Bacteroidia > Bacteroidales > UBA932 > Cryptobacteroides. Next base: position 85,757 of record CAMWUW010000002.1, read on the forward strand.
TTCCGTCACTGAAGGTAGAGAATATCCTGAAATCTACCACGGGTATCCGCAACAACAAAGTCATAGACTTCTCAAGCAAGACGACGTTTCTTGCAAATGTCCATTCGGCGACTTTCCGGACCGGATCAGCAGACATGGGACAGGCCTTGAACTGCACAGGATTCCGCACCCACAACAATGTCTCATACCGGTTCAGGATACGCGACGTAGGATTAAGTTCATACGCAGGGCTCAATCTGGAGCATCTCCGCAGAGAAAGCTTGCTCACGATGCCGTATGAACTGTCTTGGATTACTCATGAGGATTTCAGGGCGACATCTGTAGCTCCTCTCATAAATATACTCTCAACATACAACAAGGGCGGATGCAGCCTCAGGATAAGCCTGTCAGCCAGACTCGACATGATTTTCACCTCCGGCTACGGAAACCGCTTTGTTCCTGACCTGTCACCGGGAATCACCTATACACAAAAGCTCGCGCAGAACTGGGAGCTCGGAGCCAATGCAAACTACAGCCGTTCAGGCTCAGAAGTCCTGACACTATCAAAAGCGGCCATAATGAACAGCTACAGGTCTGCGAAGGTTTCCGACGGCATGACAACCACAGACCGGGTGACATCGAACATATATGTCAAATACTCTGACACTCCGGCAATGCTATTCATAACCCTTACGGGAATTTACAATCATATAAGACGCAACAAAACATCGTCAAACATATACGACGGCATTTTCTTACTTTCCACTCTCGTTGACAGGCCTGATTCATACAGGAATTACAGCGTCAACGGAAACATAACCAAATATTTCGGAATCAAAGCTTTCGTGGCAGAGCTGTCAGGAGGCTACGACAGATACACGTCCGGGGAATATCTGCAAGAAAAATATTTCAGCTATTCCGGCGAACACGCCTATGCATCATTGAAAGCACGCACTGCAGCCCTTGACTGGCTGTCAGCAGAGATTTCGGCCGACTATGCCTTTGACAGGATGACCGGGAACAAATCTTCAGGCAGGCATTCGGCCACATCTGAAGCATCTCTGTACATAACGCCCGTAAAACCTCTCCTGATAAGCCTCAAAGCCGATTATTTCTGGTGGCACAGTTCATCCGGACAGGTTTCCGTCTCAAACACCCCTATACTAAAATGCCATGTCTCATGGAAATTCAAAAAGTTCAGCATATTCGCAGAATGCCGCAACATATTGGGGACTACTGAGTTCAGGAAAGAATATTTCAATCCTCATAAGACGGTAAGCAATATTTTCCATTTGCGCGGACGGGAGTATCTGGCCGGGATAAGAATGTCAATGTAGGCCATTTTCCGCTGATACGCTAAAAATATCGTCAAACGTTTCGGCTTGTCGAATAATCTTGATAAATTTGCAGGATAAGTCAACGGGAAAATGCAGCCTACATTGCGGCGATTATGCCCGGGACGGCCTCACGGGAGAAATTGAGTTTTATAAATTGGGAGGGACCGATTTGGAAGACAACAGGACGCAGATTGACACAAGATTAGAGCAGAAGCTTGGCTTCGACCGCATAAGAAAAATAATCTCCGACAGATGTTCCACTGGCTATGCAGCCGGACGCACTGCCACGGAGACATTCTCCACAGACGTAAGACAGATACGCAAAAGGCTTCTTCTTACCGATGAGATGCGCCTTATAATGATGTTCGAGGACAGTTTCCCGTCAGGGGGCTTCATTGACTGCATCGATTTCCTAAAGCCTCTCGAAAGGAGTTCTTCCGCAATAGACCTCATTTCCCTCAGAAAGCTCAAGACTATGCTTGAGACTCTGCGCAAAGTGATTTCATTCTTTGACGGAGTAAAAGACGAGGTATATCCCAACCTCAAGCGTATGAGTTCTCATATCCTGTCGTTCCCTTTGGTTCAGAAGCGCATCGATTCCATTTTGGACAGATATGGAGAGGTCAAGGACACGGCGTCTGACGAGCTGTATGAAATAAGGCGGGCGCTGCATGAAAAGGAAGGTGCCATATCCAAAAGGATGAGCGCGATACTGAAAAGGGCGCAGGCGGAAGGCATCGTGGACACAGATGCAGGAGTGTCGGTGAGAGACGGCAAGATGCTCATCCCGGTCAGCGCGGCGCACAAGAAGAAAATCCCGGGATTCATTTATGACGAGTCAGCATCGGGAAAGACGGCTTTCATAGAGCCTGCGGAAGTTGTTGAGCTGGACAACCAGATAAAGGAACTGCGGTTTTCCGAGCAGAGGGAAATTCTCCGCATACTGCTGGAATTCACTGATTTCCTCAGAGAATATATACCGGATCTGCTGGAGGCTGCACAGTATCTCGGTGAAATAGACTTCCTGATGGCCAAGGCCCAGGTAGCCCTTGATTTCATAGCCGGCATGCCCGTGATTTCAGACAACGGGGAGATGAATCTGCGCAAGGCAAGGCATCCGCTTCTGGAGCGTGCACTTAAAAAAGAAAAAAAGGAGATTGTTCCCCTGACTGCCACTCTGACTCCGCAAAAGCATATTCTTCTTATTTCCGGGCCGAATGCCGGAGGAAAATCAGTGTGTCTGAAAACGGTGGGACTTCTGCAGTACATGTTCCAGTGGGGCATGCTGATACCGACATCGGAAACGTCGGAGATGCTTGTGTTCGACAGGATAATGGTTGACATCGGAGATGACCAGTCAATTGACAATGACCTGAGTACATATAGTTCGTTTCTTTCAAACATGAATGAAATGCTGCGGCAGGCGGACGAAAGGACGCTCGTCCTCGTGGACGAGTTCGGCTCAGGCACTGAGCCGGCTGCCGGAGGTGCTATTGCAGAAGCGATACTCGGGGAGTTCGACAAGAGGGGCGTATATGGAATAATAACTACACATTACACCAATCTGAAACTGTATGCTTCAGCCGACACCGGAGTAATGAATGGAGCGATGATGTTCGATGTGAAGAACATTGCCCCGCTCTTTAAGCTGGAAATGGGACTGCCTGGCAATTCGTTCGCATTTGAACTTGCACGAAAGATGGGGCTGCCGGAGACCATCATAAAAGACGCGGAGGCCCGCGCCGGGGAAGAGTTCGTAGGAATCGAAAGGAATCTGCGCAAAATAGCCCGCAACAGAAAGGCTCTTGACGAGAAATTGGAGAGAATACGCAACACTGACCGCACGCTTGTAAATATAACGGATAAATACCAGAAGGAGCTGCTTCAGATAAAGCAGATGAAGAAGGAAATTCTGGACCAGGCCAGGAAAGAGGCTGAGGAAATAATCAAGGGTGCAAACAGGCAGGTTGAAAACACCATACGCACAATCAAGGAAGCCCAGGCGGAAAAAGAGACCACCCAGGAGGCACGCAAGGAATTGTACGACTTCATGTCAGTGCTCACTGCAAGAAAAGAGAAAGAGCAGAAAGAAAAGGATGACTACATAGAGCGTAAGATAAAGCAGCTTGACCAGAGAAAAGAACGGCAGAAAAAGAGGAAGGACCAGCGTGCAGGAGAGAAGGTCCAAAAGGAGGAAATGCAGCAGCAGGCCGAGCGGGAGAGGATGGAGGCTTTCAGGTCGGCTCCGCTTAAGGTCGGAGAGAAAGTCAGGGTGAAAGATAACGGAATGGTCGGAGAAGTGACCAAGGTGTCTGCTAAGGCGATAGTTGTGGCCATCGGCAACATAAGCAGCAAAATGCCGCACGACAAGGTCGAGAGAATTACGTCCAACGAGTTCAAGAATGCTGTAAAAGAGACGCTCAAGCCCGTGTCGGCAATAAGGATTGACTCATCCATTACAGAGAGGAAGCTTAATTTCAGCACGGAAATAGACGTGCGTGGGGAAAGGCTTGGAGAGGCAATGGACAAAGTCATGAGGTATGTTGATGACGCAATAATGACTGGAGTTCCGAGCGTAAGAATCATACATGGCAAGGGAACCGGAGTGCTTAGGGACGAACTGCAGAAATTCCTCAGGACAGTGCCTGGGATTGCAGAGGTAAAAGACGAGCACATACAGCTTGGAGGCACAGGAGTAACTATTGTCACATTTGATTAGTATATGAACATAAGGAAGTGTATATATTTGTTTGTTTCTGCAGCTGTGCTTGCCGGATGTATGGAAAGGCGCAGCGTGGAAACAGGGCCGGAGGAAAGGGTGACTGCATTCAATGAGGCAATGGCAACCGGACGGTTCAGCGAAGCAGCTGCACTCTGCGACACTGCACTTATGGCGGATTACCTGAGGTTTTACACAGCCGAATGGGAGAAAGCCATGAAGACAGACAGCAGCATAGCCGCTGCGGCAAATGCCATATTGTCGGGAATAAGTACCGATGTGGTCTCCGTCGAAAAAGACGGGAACAAAAGGACAGTACGCTACACTGTCAGCATCAGCGGATACAGTTCGGCAAAAGCAAGAAAGGCGGTATTGAGGAAAGAGGAGGGAGAATGGAAGATAGAGACCGTCACAGAAGACAATTAGGCAGACACGGAGAGGATATCGCCTGCAGCATGCTGAGGGAAATGGGTCACACCATACTTGAGAGGAACTGGAGATATTCGCATCTTGAGATAGACATCATCTCTTTTGATGCAGGAGGAATACATTTTGTAGAAGTGAAGACCCGCGAATACAGCATACAGGCTCCTCCGCAGGACAATGTGGGGCCGCAGAAACAGAAAAGGACCGCAAAAGCTGCATCAATGTACCTCAAGACTGCAAAGGGAAGCGCTTTCGGACATGCAGAATGCACATTTGATGTGATTGCCGTGACTTTCCGCAACGGCAAGGCAACGGCAGAGTGGTTTCCACAGGCATATATACCTCTATACTTATAGTAAAAACAGACATAAAACCACATACAGATGGACAGGAAAAATTGTTATTGCGTAATAATGGCCGGAGGCACAGGTACCAGATTCTGGCCAGTCAGCAGAAGCAAAAGGCCAAAACAGTTTCTTGATGTGGCCAATACAGGCAAGACCTTCATCCGGCAGACTTATGACAGGTTTCTGAGAATTGTTCCGAGGGAAAATATCATCGTGGTAACATCAGGAAAATACCGCGCCCTTGTGGAGGAGCAGATACCTGGGCTTGACCCGCAGAATCTGTTGCTTGAGCCATATTCCAGAAATACGGCGCCGTGCATTGCATACGCCACATATACCCTTCTTAAGAGAAATCCCGATGCTGTTGTGGCAGTAACGCCGTCAGACCACATTATTGATGATGAGGATCTTTTTGTATCCACACTGACAGATGCATTGGGATATGTATGTGACAATGAAGTCCTGATGACACTGGGCGTCGTGCCTACGAGGCCGGACACCAATTATGGCTATGTACAGGCCCAGGGAGGCAAGGACGTGCATACGAAAGAGGAGCCGATGCCGGTAAAGACATTCACGGAAAAGCCGGACAGGGACATGGCAAAGGTATTCATCAGCAGCGGGGAGTTTTTCTGGAATGCGGGCATTTTCCTATGGAAGGCCAAGATGATCAAGCAGGAAATGGAAAAGCATCTTCCGGAGGTTACCGGGCTGTTTGAAGGCTGGGAGTTCGCAATCGGTACTAAAATAGAAAACGATTTCGTGGAAAGGGCCTATACCGACTGCCCGAACATCTCAATCGACTACGGGGTCATGGAAAAGACTGACAGGGCATGGATTTGTCCTGTGAAATTCGGCTGGACGGATATCGGGACATGGGAATCACTGTATGACTATATCCCTTCCAAGGACCCTGACGGGAATGCAATATGTGCAGAAAAGGTTCTTACTGAGAGCACGAAAGGCGTCATGTATGTGTCTCCGGGACGCAAAAAGCTGATTGCAATAAAAGGTCTTGAGGACTATATGGTGGTTGATACGGACGATATTCTTGTAATCTGCCCGAGGGATGACAAGAAATACAAGGATTTCATCTCAGGCATAGCCATGCCGGAATACGAAAAATACAGATAAGCTTATATTATTTAATTATGGAACTCGAAAAGCAGATACAGGCCGACATGGTTGCGGCAATGAAAGCAAAGGAGACAGTACGCCTTGCCTCACTCAGAGCAATCAAGGCGGCAATACTTTTGGCAAAGACAGCGGAAGGAGGCACAGGAGAGGTAAGTGACCAGGATATCGTGAAACTTATCCAGAAACTTGTGAAGCAGCGCAAGGAGAGCGCACAGCAGTATTCGGATGCCGGACGTCCAGAGCTGGCAGAGAACGAGCTGGCAGAAGCTTCCGCAATGGAGGTATATCTTCCGAAGCAGCTTAGCGAGGCTGAGGTGGAGGCCGAACTTGTGAAAATTATCGCTGAAGTCGGGGCAAGCAAGCCTTCTGACATGGGCAAGGTGATGGGCGTCGCTACCAAAAGTCTTGCGGGACTTGAAGACGGAAGGCTGAGTTCAGCAACCGTCAAG
>CAMWUW010000003.1 GCA_947177525.1 uncultured Bacteroidales bacterium
CTGCAGGGACAGTCTGATAGTTGTCTTTCACTTTTTCGCCCTGGAACATGAATTCGTCCATTTTTACTTCGCCTCCGTCATAAACGATGACGGGAGTCACTGCAAGGATGGCTTTCGGATGGAAATAATCCTCAGGATAAGTTACGGAAACAGTGGCGTCAATGGCTCCTCCGATAACTTCCAATACGGCAGGCTCACATTTTACAGTGACGTTTTCTGCCATTTCTGCCATCTTTTCAGGCGAGCTGCAGGCAGCTGCCATGCCGAGGACGGCGACAGATAAAAATTTGATACCCTTTTTCATTTTTTTATAATTAGTTAATTGGTTGGTCTGCTTTTCATTCAGCGTCGTGTCGCTTTCATATAAAACGCATTCTCAGCAAAGATAATCATATTTTGTTATTTTTGCTTGCGTAAATGCATATTTTAGTAACTTTGTCCCATTATGACGAATCAGGAACTACAAAGTTTAAAGAATAAATATGATATTATTGGCAATGATCCGGCCCTTAACAGGGCATTGGAGATTGCCGTAGCTGTCGCTCCGACTGACATCACTGTCCTTGTGACCGGCGAAAGCGGTGTGGGAAAGGAAAACATCCCCCAGATAATACACCAGAACAGTGCCCGTAAGCGAGGAAAGTATTTTGCTGTCAATTGCGGGGCAATCCCGGAGGGTACGATAGATTCTGAATTGTTCGGCCATGAAAAAGGTTCCTTTACCGGTGCCAATGAGATGCGCAAGGGGTATTTTGAGGAAGCTGACGGCGGAACGCTCTTTCTTGACGAGGTGGGGGAACTCCCGCTTCCGTCCCAGGCGAAGCTGCTCAGAGTGCTTCAGTCCGGTGAGTTTATAAGAGTGGGGTCGTCCAAGGTTCTGAAGACGGATGTAAGGGTGGTCGCCGCCACCAATGTCAACCTTATGTATGCCGTGTCCAAGGGAAAATTCCGCGAGGACCTGTATTATAGGCTGAATGCAGTGTCGATAACTATGCCTGCCTTGCGTGAAAGGCCTGCGGACATCAATCTGCTGTTCCGCAAGTTCGCTTCGGATTTTTCCGCAAAATACGGTGTCTGCAAAGTGGCATTGACAGAGGATGCCGCCATTATGCTGCGAAAATACCGCTGGCCCGGCAATATACGTCAGCTCAAGAACGTTGCAGAGACAATATCCGCCCTTGAGTCGGCAAAGATTTCCGGGGCATCCGACAAGTGTATGGTTGGTGTGGATGTACTTTCCGGATACATTCCGCGGGAGGAGCCTGACCTTCTTCCCGCAAAATCGGTGCATTATAACGATTCGCCCGAGAGTGCCGGTGAAAGAGAGGCAATAATAAGGACGCTGCTCCAGCTGAAGCAGGATGTTGACTATCTTAAGGAAGTCGTGCTCAAGTCCGGCATAGCCAGAAGCAACGCTCCTGCAATTGCTCCTCCGCCGTCCGTTGCTGAAGAACCGGAGGCGAAATGGGGACCTGCCGTGCCATTGCCGCATGGGGTGGAGCCAAGGCATGAGGACCCGGAGGAACAGGAGTTTGAGGAAGGAATCCCGGAAGACTTGTCAATAAGGTCCGCCAACATGGAACTGATAGAAAAAGTGCTGCGCAAGCATGGGGGCAACCGCAAGGCCGCAGCAGCCGAACTCGGCATATCGGAAAGGACATTGTATCGGAAAATTAAACAGAAATCATGATGGGGTGTAAAAAGATATTTGCTGGATTAGCAGCCGTGCTTGCATCGGCTGCTGTGACGCTTCTGGTTCATTCATGCGGAATTTACTCATTTACAGGAACATCCATCCAGCCGGACGTGAAGACTGTGACTATAAATTATTTTGGATATACCGCTCTTAAGGTAAACCCGTCACTGAGCAGCCAGCTTACGGATGCATTGCAGGAGAAATTCATAAAGCTCACACGCCTGGAGCTTGTGGACGAAGAAGGTGATCTTGAAATCGAGGGGGCCGTTACCGGGTATGACGTTAAGGCCACTGCCATCACTGCCAACGAGGAGGCTGCCCAGAACCGTCTTACGGTGAATGTGAAGATAAGCTTCACGAACAGAAAGTATCCCGAAGATGATTTCTCTGACAAGTCTTTCTCTGCCTATGCTGATTTTGATGCCATGACGTCTCTGGATGCGGTTGAGTCGCAGTTGTGCGAGGAGATTATTGAACAGTTGTGTGAGGAGATTTTCAATGCCACTGTGGCCAATTGGTAGATTATGGGATATATAGATATAAAGAAACTGACTCTTGACGAACTTGTGGGTGTTGTGAATCTTTATCCTTGGTTCGGCGGCGCCAGAAAGGAATTGTGCGAAAGGATGAGCCGTCTCGGAGGCAGCGGCTGGGGAGAGGCTCAGTATGCCGATGCGGCGATGTATATCGGTGCAAGGGAAAAGCTTGCGTCAATAGTACGCTCGGGAATTGACAATGACTGGACGGATGCCGACGTTGAACGCCTGCTTAAGACGTATATATCTGAAAATGAGGCTTCCGGAGAGGGACGGCTGCCTGAGGAGAAACGAAAGGTCTACGCCGGTGCCGGTGACTATTTCTCCCAGGATGAATATGACAAGGTGCGCAGGGCTGACGACAATGTGTTTTCGCGCTATGCGTCAAAGGCACGCCAGTCCCGTCCTGCTGCCGGTGAGGCATCCGGAGACGACCCGGGATTTTATACGGAGACTTTGGCGGAAATTTATGTGGAACAAGGGTATTATGAACAGGCAAAGCACATTTATTCAAAACTAATTTTGGCATATCCGGAAAAAAATGCTTACTTTGCAGCCCTTATTCAAAAAATGAACGGTTTAAACTAGTATAATATGAATGTACTATTCACCATTTTGACAATTTGTGTGCTTATTGCCAGTGTTCTTGTTACTCTTATCGTACTTCTTCAGAACGGCAAAGGCGGTGGACTCGCAAGTAATTTTGTTGCCGGAAACCAGACATTCGGCGTGCGTCAGACAGCTGACATCCTCGAGAAAATCACTTGGGGTCTCGTGGCATTCATTTTTGTTGTTTCAGTGGTAACTACCTTTACTGTAGCTACAGGTACCAAGGATTTGAATTTCTCTGACAGGGCTGAGAGCGAGATGACTGATGAGGTGGCTTTCCCTGCTCCGGAGGCACAGAACCCTGCTGCAGAAGAGATTACAGCTGAGCCTGCAGAGTAAAAGAGCTTTCGTACCGCTGACATTTTGTCAGTATAAGGTGCTTTGGAATATATTTTGACTTATAGCCGTCTGTTCTTCGGAGCGGACGGCTATTCCTGCGTACTTATGCGGCTGCCGCATGATCTCCGGGAACAAAAAGGAGAAATATATTATGGCAGAAAACAAATTTGAAAATCTCAGCAGATTCGCCGTCAATCTCAATGAAAGGGCGGCACAGGGAAAACTCGACCCTGTCATCGGCAGGGACGAGGAGATCCGCAGGGTGTTGCAGATCCTCAGCAGGAGGACAAAGAACAACCCTATCCTGGTCGGGGAGCCGGGTGTCGGAAAAACGGCCATTTCAGAGGGCATTGCCCAGAAGATAATAGACGGGGATGTTCCGGAAAACCTCAAGACGAGAAAGATATATTCGCTTGACCTCGGTGCCCTGATTGCGGGTGCAAAGTATCAGGGTGAGTTTGAGGAGCGTCTCAAGGGTGTCGTGAAGGAAGTTGTGGACAGCGAAGGGGAGATAATCCTCTTCATTGATGAAATCCATACACTTGTGGGTGCCGGAAGGACTTCCGGTGCGATGGACGCATCTAATATCCTGAAACCGGCCCTGGCCCGTGGTGAACTGCGTACAATCGGCTCGACTACCCTTGATGAATATCAGAAGTATTTCGAGACAGACAAGGCGCTTGAGAGGCGTTTCCAGATGGTGATGGTGGACGAGCCGTCTCCGGCTGCATCAATTTCAATCATGAGGGGGCTGAAGGAAAGGTACGAAAACCACCATAAGGTACGTATCGAGGATGATGCCCTGATTGCCGCGGTAGAATTGTCCCACAGGTACATAACCAACAGATTCCTGCCTGACAAGGCGATTGACCTTGTGGATGAGGCTGCGTCTAAGCTGCGCCTGGAGATGAACTCGGTGCCTGAGCCTATAGCGGAACTGGACAGCCGTATCCGGCAGCTGGAAATCGAGAGGGAGGCAATCAAGCGTGAAGGTGTTTCCCTGAAGATGGACAAGATCAAGGAGGAGTTGAAAGAACTGGGGGCAAGGCGTGATGAACTCAAGGGCCGCTGGAATGAGGAGAAGGAGATTCTCTCGGGGCTTCAGCAGGCGCGGCAGAAGATTGAGGATTATAAGATTGAGGCCCATAATGCCGAGCGTTCCGGAGATTACGGGCGCGTTGCTGAAATCCGCTATGGCAAGATGGCCGATGCCCAGAAGAAGATTGATGAGCTTAATGCAAGGCAGGCGGCCATAAAGGACCCTATAATCACGGAGGCCGTGACTCCGGAGGATATTGCGGAGGTAGTGGCGAAGTGGACGGGAATCCCTGTTAAGCGTATGCTGGAGAGCGAGCGCGAGAAGCTGCTTCGTATGGAGGGTGAACTTCACAAGAGGGTTGTCGGGCAGGAGCAGGCCATCGGTGCGGTGGCTGATGCCGTGAGACGTTCGCGTGCGGGACTGCAGAACGAGAAGAGGCCTATCGGGTCGTTCCTTTTCATGGGTACTTCCGGTGTCGGAAAGACAGAGCTTGCAAAGGCATTGGCGGAATTCCTGTTCAATGACGAGAACATGATGACGCGTATAGACATGAGTGAATACCAGGAGCGTCATTCCGTCAGCCGACTTGTCGGCGCGCCTCCGGGATATGTCGGATATGATGAAGGCGGCCAGCTGACCGAGGCCGTGCGACGCAAGCCATATTCTGTCATCCTGCTTGATGAGATAGAGAAGGCACATCCGGATGTGTTCAACATCCTGCTGCAGGTGCTTGACGACGGCCGTCTGACCGACAACAAGGGAAGGACGGTGGATTTCAAGAACACAATCCTGATAATGACATCAAATGTCGGTGCAGACATAATCCAGGGCTATATGGAAAGGCTTCCTTTGGTCGGGATTGCAGGTTCTGACCCGTCTGCGGAAAGGTCTGCCCAGGAGAAGAGGCTGCAGATGCTTTCCGAGTGCAGGAGTGAGGTGCTGGAAGTGCTTAAGAGGACTGTGCGCCCTGAGTTCCTGAACAGGATAGATGAGGTAATCATGTTCGAGCCTCTGTCGCAGACTGACATAAGGGATATCCTGAGGATGCAGATTGCGGACCTGCAGAAGAGGCTTTCCGAGAATGGCGTGGCTATAGATTTCTCAAAGGAATTTGAGGACTACATGAGCACGAAGGGCTATGAGCCGGCATACGGTGCCCGTCCGATCAAGCGTCTGATGCAGAAAGAGCTTGTCAACCTGCTTGCCAGGTCTATCCTCGACGGCAAGGTGCACCGCGATTCCGTGATTCTGGTGGATGTCGCAGACGGGCAGATTGTTGTGCGGGAGAAATAGCCCCGGCATCTCTGCCTGATGCAGATAAAGCAATGCTTCCCGAAAATAAGGTCCCTCCTGGCAAGACCGTCATGTGTGGATTATGAAGCATTAAAAACTCTTTGACATTGCAAAGAGTTCATTAAAGTCAAAGGACGCAAGCCATTGAAGCTTTGCGCCCTTTGGCTTTATTTCACCTTATGTATCCTTTGCCGCTTTTTCTGCTTTCATGACAATTCCCCGAAATATGAGGAGGTAATATCTGACTTCTAAGGTAGTGTGACAAGGCATAAATCAGGATATTGTTTGTCTGTATTTCTATTGCACAATAGAAGATTAAATTAATATATGTATATTTGCAGTACATTATAGCAATGTAATTTAAGACATATAAAAGCATTAGGCTTTATTTCTTCTGTTAGAAAATTTGGCGATTTTATAGTCCGGAGAAATAAGTTCATAATGCTCGCGCTTTGCGTGAGCTAAACTTATTTCGTGGACAAGGTTACGCCAAATACCTCTAACAGCGGAATTTGCATAGCTCACGTTTTTTTATGTCGGCGGAGAAGCCGAGAGCCGTAAAGTGGAGGCGCAAAACACAATATTATGTACAAACAATTATTTATTATCCTAACATTCTTTTTTGCATTATTTGCAGCTGAAGCACAGACAAAGAAGATCGTTGTCCAGCCTCAAGAGACTAAAATTTACATTGACGGAAACTATGTCGGAGATGGTATGTATAACGTAAGGTTTACAAGACAAGATGATTTCTTTGCTGTAAAGCTTGAATTACCTGGTTATGTCACGAAAAATGTAAAAGTATTCAAGCAGGATACGAGGAAAACCATTAGTTATACTATGGTAGAGGATGACTCTGTTATTGGTTCTTCGACCTCAAGTCTTTCGAACAAATATTTTACGGTCGTAGTCAGAGATGATTTGGATGAAGACAGTGCATGGAAAATATTGAATCAAGTTATTTTGAACTATTTTGATGAAATACAGACATCTGATAAATCTTCAGGATTCATCAATACTCCATGGGTTGTGGACACTTTCCCGGTATCTGAAACCAAAGTAAGAACAAGGGTTCAGATAAAACAGGTTACAAATAACGGACTCGCATATCAGATTCGTATATCTTCTGAAATATCACCTCTTAATTCTAAAGATTATAATTACAAAGCGTGGGATAGGGTACTTAAACAATATGAACCGATAATAAATGAAATGCAACAGAGGTTGGCTAAAAACTAACCATAATTCAATAATATTATGAAACAATTGATGCTGATTTTATTCCTGATGGTTGCCAATATTGTCTTATATGCACAAGATGGTCTGTATATTCGAGAAACGTTTGAAGATCAGATCTATTTGGATTGGCAGGAATACTCCACAAAAAACGGAAGTGCGATAGTGAAATATGGGTATCTTGAACTGGTTTGTAAAGAGAAAGAACAGGCAAGGAGGGTCTTTGTAGATCTTCCTTTGGAAATAGAAAAAGACTTTACGATAACAGCTGTCATAAACGTCCCTTCACTAAATGATGAGTACTATTTCGGTATTGAATTTGATTATAGTGATGACTTCAAGCAAGTAGGTTTCTTGCTTAAAGAGGGAACTTTCGCATTAAGCATCGGGTCAACGATAACACAGGAAATCCCAGTAAAACTGTCGAAAGGACGGAATCAGATAGTTAACCTGAAACTTGAAAGGTCTGGTAACAACTATATATTTGGACTGAACAATATGGAAGTCTGGAAATTCAAGCGACAGATTAATTATCCAAAACTCAGTTTTTACACATCAAATGTATCAACAATTCAAATAAAAGAAGTTACGATAGAACAGTAATTGACTTTAAGCAGTGTACTGCTGGATGCTGCAGGAAAGTGTCCAATGGAAAACATCCAAAGGCAAGGCCGTCAAGGTCTGTCTTGATGAGGGACTTTTTCATTTGCAGTGCATTGCCAAATTCCGGCAGACGTAGTCATATTTGCGCTGAGTGTAATCTGCTGTGAATCAATTGATTTCCATTATTCGCTGCCCCGTTTTTGCGGGCAGCGAATAATGGAAATGTGTTAAAAATCAAAGGCTTATGTTTTACAGTTTGTGTCCGGGCTCAAGGCACTCAAAGCCCCATGTGCTGTCAGTTATGTTTCTCTTCTTTGGCCTTAAGCAGGAGCTTTGTGACGGCGAAGCAGGTTATTGACAATGCTGCTACAACTGTGGCGAATTTCATCTCTCCGGAAAAATCCTCCTGCAGGAAGCATGTGAACAAACCAAAAGACGCGGCAGCTCCGGTTGCAATGAATGAAACATATCCACACATCCTGGAAGTGAGCTTCAGCAGTCTTGCTTTCATTTCACCTTCCGTCTGTGAATCTCTTCCCAGATAACCATGCAGATGCAGAAAATCATGAACGATTATCTGTCCTGTGTAAGAACAAAAAGTCAATCCCAAGGTAAAGAATGAAGTCCAGATGATTGAATCACATAGTTCCCATTTTTCATATGACATTGCCGTAAGTGCCCGAGCATAATAGAGATGGCAAGGGTAACAGCTCCTAATATCAAACTCCTTAGCATAGGTATGGTTGCACCTTAAACTATACGGTTTTTCATGATGCTTTGGCACCAGGTTCTTTTCTTGTGTTTTTCAAATGTTGAATCTTCTTGATGAGAATGATAATTAGTGAGATGACAGCACCGAACAGGAGGCTTTTCCATATCGCAGGGTGTTCAAATAGAAGCCAATGCGTAATTGATGTTACGAGAAAAACTACGGTGTATTTAATTGTTGTGGTTAATTTTGTTGTCATATCTGTTTTAAAATGGTTAACTATCGCAAATTTACGCCATGAAATGTGTTGATAATCAAATATGGTTTATAAAATTTTTGGAACGAACTGCGTCTTAGTTTCAGAAATCCTGTCCTTGATAGGTTTATGCCTTACTCTGCCTGTTCATGAACTTTCTGATATAGATCCCGAGGTTCGTGTCATGCTCTCCTATTCCGAGCTTTTCCCTGATTCCGCTGCTGATGTTGTAGTGGCTGCGCATCTCTATGTATGCCCCGACTTCTTTCCCTTTCAGACCGATTGCATATAGGCAGCAGTAGTTTATTTCCTGCTCGGAGAGTCCGCATTCCTCAAGGTGTGATATGAACTCCGGCTTGCTTCCTGCAAATGCGAGCCTTGTCAGGTTCATGAAGTCCTCTTTGTCTGAGAGTAGTTCCTCAAGCTCCCTTGTCGCCTTTTTGTCAATTTCGCAGTTGTCGGTTATGTGTGCCGCGAAGAACTTGTTCAGGAGTTCGAGCCTTGATGATATGGCGGCCATGACTTTTGGGTAGAGGCTTTCTTTCTGTGTGAGCAGGATTGCCAGGTTGTCCCTCTCCTGCTCCATCTGGAAGCACATCAGACGGTATCTCTCCGCTTCGCTGTCTGCCATCTGCTTTTCCATCCGGCTTATCTTTAGGCTGTGGCTTTTCCATAGGAACAGCCCTCCTGCGAGCATCAGGAGAAAGGCAGATGCAAATATTGTATAATTCTTTTTTGTTCTTTCTTCTATGGTCCGCATTTCAAGGGTATGGCGTTCCTCTATGAATTGTGTGTCCTGCTGAAATGCGGCAAAATCCAGGCTGTCCGTTATAGATATATAGTTGCGATAAGCTTCCAGTGCTTCTTTGTGGTGTCCTGCATCTTGGTGGACCTGGGAGAGAATGGCATGATGCCGTACTTTGCTGTCAATGACCTCAAACCTGTTCAAACGGTAAGCATCTTCAATTGCTTCGTCATAATTGCCTAAATGGTAATTTACCAAGGAAATTGTATGCCAGTCTACCAAATCTGCTGGAATTGAATTAATGTATTCCTCAGCAACCTGTTGTATCACTTCATCCTCCCGCTTGTTTTGGAGCAGCAGTGAAAGATATGTAGCATAAAAGTTAGATTCTTGCAAGATTCCGACTTGGCCTAAAAATCCTCTGCTGATTTCTGCATAATGATATGCTTGATCATATTCGTTTAGTATGCTATATCCGTTGAATATACGCAGCAGGCAATTCATATGGCTGTTGACCAGCCCGGCTTCTATGAAGTATTGTGCGGCAGTCAGGTTCGCATTAACCATCCTGTCAAATTTGTGCAGTGATTTATATATATTACCTTGTGCAACAAGCGCCCTTGCCTTAGTGATTATATCGTCAGATTTTTCTCCTGCATCAAGAGCCTTCACAAAGCATACCATTGCCTTCTCATTGTCTCCGTAGTTCTGGTAGATACGCCCCTGGTAGTAGTACGTCCTGAGCCTGTCTGTCGGGCTTCCGTGGTTTTCGTACCAGTCTATCGCCGGCTGCAGGATATCAAAGTCTGTTCTGTCCTCATAGTTCTTGTCAAGTGCCATTGATAGCAGCATTGCATGCTTTGCCTTTTCTGCTTGTCCAGAAAGCTGTTCCACGTCAATATTTCCGAGCACAGCCAGAGCACTGTCCGGTCTGTCCTCTATATATTTTTCAACAGTGAGTATTGACTGCCATGCTTCAGAATTCCTGTCGCATCCAGCAAGTGCAAGGGAGATTGTAATCAAATGGAGTAAACAGTTTTTCATGAATACCAGTCTTTGTGATATGTACAAATATAAGATAATTTCCCGATATTAAGCACTTTATAATGACAATATTCCAGAGTAAACAGTTTGGCTACAATACCATTATAATTCAGTGCGGTCACTTTTGTGGCCGCACTGAATATTATCGCATTAAGGGATAGTCCTCAGAATTTGACGCCTAACTTCAGGCCGAAAAGGAAGGTCTCCAGTCCTGCTCCTGCAGACATGAACTTAGACTCGAATCCGCAGAAGAAACTGTCATACAGCATGAACCTGGCTTCAACACCGATTCCTGCAAATGCCCTTATGTTGTAATGTGTGTCGTTCAGCATTCCGCCCAGGGCCCCGACCTCGAGAGACGGAATCATGAAAAAGCGTTCTCCGATCTTCGGTTTTGCGCTGACTTCGAATGACGCTCCCCATGTCTTGTCAGAAGAGTAGAGATTTCCCGTCATACCGTTCAGCGAGAGCGATACAGCCTTGGTCACGTCATAGCCTAAAGACACTTCTCCGATTACGTTTGACTGGAACATTCCTGTAGAGTAATATGATGCCCCTGTAATCTCGAATTTCTTGTCTTGAGCTGCGAGTGCTGATGAAAACATAAGCGAGAATGCAGCTAATAGGGCTAAAAATAGAATTCTTTTCATATATGATTAGTTTTCAGTTGCTGCATCTGTATTCCAAAGTCTTGCACTTGCATTAGCTATTGAAACACTTGATTTAAGATCATCTTTCATTGCTTCTTCAACGTTTGAGTTGTCGATAATCTCTATGACACGTGTTGCATATTCTCCATTATCAACTGTTGCGTCTACGAATTGGAAACCTTCCAATGTTATTTTAAGGATATCAAGAGCATCTGATTTTTCTGGATTTGCGGTTTTGAGATGCTCAATATATTCATCAATGCTGCTTGATTCGAGATATGCATCAGTATAAACTTTCATATCTGCTGTTGCTGATGCGATGTCAGGTACAACCTCTTCTACAGTGCATCCTGTTATTGCTGCAACTTCTTCTGCAACAATCTGCAACAGAGTCTCTTCCGGTAAGTCAAAAAGGTCTTCTCCGTAAATTTCATATAAATTGAGTATGACCTGGTTGTGAATCATGCCGTCATTGTCTTCAAGTGGACAGTCGTCATCTATGTCCAGATAAGACGTCGCAAATACCGGGTCATTTACAGATTTTACAGGGTCACTTTCGATATTGTTATCTGATGTTTTGCTAACATCCTTAAATACAGTCCAAGTAAGCGAGGATGCACTGATGGCAAAGCCTACATTGCCGGTTATCAACCCTACTCCGGCATCAGCAATTGCTGTGAGTAGATATTTCCACCATCTTGCTTTTGTGTCAATTTGTTGCCCGAACATCTCGTTATTAAGGGCAAGGAGATCATTTTTTAGGGCGATAACTTCTGTGCTCTGAGGAACATCAACTGTAGGAACTGTAACCGCTGTCTCTTTATTTGAGCATGAGACAAGGAACGTGGCAAGGAATGCCATGATGAAAACAATCTTTTTCATGACGTCTGTTTTTTGTGTTAATAAAAATTAATCTAAAAGTATTTTACTTTAAATTGTGAATGTACCTTCTGCGTAGCAGCAGTCGGAGTATATGACAATGTAATACGTCCCGTGCAGGCCTGATGTGCTAAGGTGGACAGTTGTCGGGATTTCTGTAGAATCAATGATGTCATGGTCAAAGACATGGTTCCATGCATCAACAATTCCGATTGTTGCCGTGCCTATATTGTAAAGTGAGACTCTCACTGTATTGGTTTCAGGACATAGATATGCTTCTATGATTGGCTGGTCGAATATTGAGCGTTCGTCATCTTTAATTTTTGATTTGTCAGAAATTATTATAATTTTTTCCTCTTCTGAGAAGAAAGTGTTTTCTGCCCTCGTCAATGCTACGCCGAATGAAGTCGCTGTTAAAAATGCACATGCAGCCAAAGAAAAAATCTTTTTCATAAAATGTAATTTTTAGTGGTTTATGTCTACAAAATTATTTATTAAAAGTTTCATGTCGAAATAAATAGTTTCATATTTTGATATGCAAATCGTTGGTAATCAAATAGGATGCGTTGACTTTTGGGACATGACAAGTCTGAATTTAATAATATCACCTATTATGGTGTCCTATGATGAAAAACAGAGCCCCGAAGCCAGGGCTCTGTTTTTATTGCGTGAATTGTCTATAGATGTCTTCTATTCCTTTTGTCCATTCACGAGCTTGCGGATGTAAATTCCGAGGTTTGTGTCATGTTCTCCGATTCCGAGCTTCTCCCTTATGGCGCTGCTGATATTGTAGTGGCTTCGCATCTTGATGTATGCTCCGACCTCTTTCCCTTTCAGGCCGATTGCATATAGGCAGCAGTAGTTTATTTCCTGTTCGGTAAGCCCGCATTTTTCAAGATATGAGATGAATGCAGGTTTGCTTCCTGCGAATGCGAACCTTGTCAGTTCCATGAATTTATCTTTGTCGGACAGCAACTCTGCTAACTCTTTGCTTGCCTTTCGGTCTATCTCGTAATTGTCTGTGATGTGGGCCGTGAAGAACTTGTTAAGCAGCTCAAGCCTTGACGATATTGCCGCCATGACTTTGTGGTCAATGTTTTCTTTCTTTTCAATCAGCGCGTTCAGATTGTCCCTTTCCTCTTCCATCTGGAGATACTGCATGCGGTAGCGTTCGGCCTCGCTGTCTGCCATCTGTTTCTCCATACGGCTTATTTTCAGTCTGTTGCGGTTCAACATGATTATTCCTGAGGAAAAAACGATGATAACTATAATAATGATTTTCGCTAAGTTTTTGTGGAAGTGCTCTTCTGCTGCTTCTAATTTAAGCTGGTATCGTTCTTCTACAAACTTTGTATCTTGCCTGAATATGACCATATCCAGTGAGTCTGAGATCGCAACATAACTCATATAGGCATCAAGTGCCTCCTTATACATCTCTGTTTCACGATAAATCAGTGACTTTGTCGCATAATATTGTGCTTTTAAATCAGGATATCCTGATATGTCCTTTTTTTTGATGTACTCAACCGCATGCTCTATATCCCCGATTTTCAGATAAGCCTTTGCAATCGCCAGCCAATTGATTTTTTCATCGGGAATTGATGCTATATATTCGTTTATCAGATTAGTCATAGTATCCCTGGAGACGGTGTCCGGAAGATTTATTATACGGATAAAGTAATAATTGTTCTTGTTGCTGATATTTGTATCGGCCAAATTTTCTTCGCATACGTTGGCATAAAATTCGGAGTTGGCTTTGTCTCCCTTCAGATAACAGTAATGCGATACGCTTAGCATGCAATTTAAATAACTGTTCTGTCTGTCTGCTTTTTTGAAATATTCTGCAGCCTGGAGTCTTGCTTCGATAGCCTTATCCCAATTGTAGAGGTCATTGTAAATTTCTCCCTGCTGGAACAGTGCTCTTGCCTTGGTAAGGATGTCATCAGATTTTTCTCCTGAATTAAGTGCCTTAACAAAGCATTTCATCGCATTCTCGTTGTCTCTGCAGTGCAGATATATACGGCCTTGATAGTATGACGTTCTGAGCCTGTCAGTCGGGCTTCCATGGTTTTCATACCAGTCTATCGCCGGCTGAAGTACATCGAAGTCTGTCTTGTCCACGTAGTTCTTGTCAAGTGCCATTGAGAGCAGCACAGCATGCTTGGCTCTTTCTTCAGGCCATGAAAGCTGTTCTGTGTCAATGCTTCCGAGCACAGTTAGAGCACTGTCCGGCTTGTCTTCTATATAATTTTCGACATTGAGTATTGTCTGCCATTCTTCTGAATGCCTGATGCATCCGGCAAGTGCAGTGACGGTTGCAATCAAAAGGAGTAAGCAGTTTTTCATGATCATCAGTTTATGTGGTCAACACAAATATAAAATAAATTTCTGATAAAGTGCCATGCATCCCCGTCACAACTTCATACAGACTGCTGATTCAACAAAATGATTGTTATACTGTTGCAAAATCATAATAAAACAGTGCGACCGTTTCTGCGGTCGCACTGATACTATTATGCTATGGTGTTAATTACAGTCATCAGAACTTGATGCCGAACATTACGCCTCCGTTCGAGTTGCTGAGATAGTATGAGCCGGAATTAAACAAGGTCTTGAAGTCATAATAGAACATCAATTGGAAACGCTGGCTGTCTATGGCATACATGCGGACCGGGAAGTCTATGCCGACGGCACCGTATGACTGGTTCCCGTTGTAGTAGCAGGTCAGGTATTCCTGTTCATATATATTATAGTTTGTGTTGTATACACGATACATACCGGTCAAACCGACGCCAAGCTCCAGAAATCTGAACCTTTTGGGGAAAGGGCGGAACAGGCCGCGAAGACTTGCGCCTGTTTCTGACACATGGTGCTCATTGCCTGTGTTGCACATCCCCATGTGTACATTCAGTCCTGCTGAGAACCAATTGTTCACGCTGTAAGTGAACTCTGTTACCAAGGAATGGCCGATTTTGTCACCTGAATTTTCATCATCAGAACCATAGACGGCTATTCCGCCTCCGGCCTTAAGTGAAAATCTGTTCTGTGCAGATAAGCAGACAGGAATCAGCAGAATGACTGTCACTGCTAATAAACGTAAATCAGTTCTCATTTCTCGTATATATTTTGAAAATCATAATCCAAAGGTAGGGTTCCGGAGGCTGGAATTTCACTATTGCTTTTTCAGGTATGACCTGACTGACAATTTCAGTATTATGAAATATATCACCTCAATCAGCAGGATATTGCGAAGGCTTACAAGCTTGATTTCGGGAATCAGGTCAGCCATGTCAAGAGCATGCAAGATGATACTGAAAATGTGGTGGAGCATAATCAGACAGAAGCATACTGCCGTTACGCCCGTCATTGTCCGTGTCCTGATTGCTTTTACAGCATCATCTTCTGTCTTTTCCTTTGAGAAAGGAGCCAGAATTGCCGTTATGCAGATAATCAGGCCCATGGCTGCTACTGCAATTTGTGAAAGCCAGCCAGGAAAATTTACGCCAGAACTGACCAGCACAATATAAATCGCAGAAAGCAGCATTGTACATGTGAATACTGCGATTGAAACAGTCTGTGTCTTATGAGAGAATATCATAACTATGGTTATTTTGTTGCGCACTGGAATGCAGCTGTGAATAAAATGATTGTTTCACAAGGTAGCCATTCACATGCAGCCCTATCTATTGGATGTTGCTGAACATTGTCCGACATCTTATTTGCTTCAAGGTAAGTACATTCTTTGAATTGCTCTATCCAGTCACGGATTTTTCCTGATGTTTTTATTTCGTCATATTGTTTTATATAGTACTCTAATTCTGGAGAAACTTCATAACAAACGACTCTGTCGTTGTGGATAACCGATGTGGAAACTTTTGTTCCATCTTGAAGATATGATTCAGAAAAAGTGAGCCCTGAATCATCCCTTTTCTCAACAACGTACATTGTCGCTGTCTTATCTTCAAGGTTTCCTGTGATTGTTAAAGATTCAGTCTCGCCAATTGAAGTTTTTGTTACTAAAGGGCATCCATGCGTTATTGTAAAATGAATCCCTCCTTCATAAAATTCTTTTGAATTTGTTTTTATGTCTTCTTTCATCTCTTTGCATGAAATGGCAAGTGTCAGCATAGAAGAACATAATGCCAGGCTAATAAAAGTTTTCATGGTGTTAGTGATGTGTTTCATAAAGAGTAATTTTTAGAAGTTTTTGGCTGCAAAATTACTTCATGAAAGTTTAATGTCGAAATAAATAGTTTCATATTTTGAAATGTAAATTATTGATAATTAGGTATGGTGTCGGAAAATTTCGGGACATATTTCCCTAAAGTTTCAAGATACCCTTTTCCTGAGACTTTTAGGCGGCAAGAACTGTCAAATCGGCTTCCTGACAGGATTGGACGGACTCTCCCAGAAAGATTCCATAGATGAGAACAACGGTATGCCGTAGCGACTGCATGTGATCCGAACATTGTCGTGGCTGTAGAAGTCTTCTTCGCAGATGATATACAGTTTGCCGGACCGGGCATGCAGTCCCATCTCAAGAAGAGAAATCGGGCTTTTGCTGTTACCAAGTATATACATGATTATGAAATCAGCCTCCTCCAGACGCTCTAACTCCCAATTCTCCTGATAGTCCATCTCTCCCGGCCGGGACGCGTCCCAATGCTCCTGGCGCGGATTGAAAAAAATGAACCTTCCCTCTGTGCCTGAGAATCTTTCATACATTTCAGCCTGCCAGTCGCGCCCAGCCCCCATGTCTATGGTTCCGGCGAGGAACACCTTTGTGAACCCGCGTCCGCCATCTGCCCCGTCGGGCAGTTCCTCATGGGGCCTTAGCATATAGGTGACGTCAGGTCTTTGTGCGCATGCCATGGCGGCCATACAAAGGACGGCCGCCGCACGGGCAAGATGTCTCATAAGTGCATATCCCATGGCTTACAGTCCGAGTTCGTCTATGATGCGAGTCATCCCTGCATACCTGTCAAGAGTCCACAGGATAAAACGTATATCAACGCATACGCATTTGTTGTAGCCCGGGGCACACCATACGTCGCTTGACAGGGACTCCTTGTTTCCGTCGAATGCCAGACCTATGAGCCTGCCTTCCGCATTCAGAACCGGGCTGCCTGAATTGCCTCCGGTTATGTCATTGTCAGTTAGGAAGTTGACATACATCTCTTTTCCGTCCTGTCCGAATCCCCAGCGTCCCCATTCTCCGGCACTGTACAGCAGATGCTGCCTGTCCTCAAGCATGAACTCGTAGTCGCTCATGTCATATTTTTCAAGAATGCCTGCAGGAGTCGTCTTCCAGTCGCATATAATTCCGTCCTTTGGCTCGATGCCTCCTACCGTGCCGTAGCTCAGCCTCATCGTCGAATTGGCGTCAGGATACTGCGCCTCTCCCTTGTCGAGTCTCATCTGATAAAGGGCCTGCGTGTATTCCCTGTTCAGGTCAAGCCTTCTGCAATTTCCCTCCGCAGCGTCAATGCAGCACTTGAAATTCTGTATGCCCACTTCCATCATGAATCTGCACAGAGGGTCAGCCGCAATCTCCTCATGAGTCACGTGGTCCCTCAACTTTGCCAGACCCTCTTCCGATGTGAATATGCTTCCGTTCCACATCCAGTCCGTGAGCGCATCCGTATCGCACTTTCCGCCGCAAGTGAATCTGCCTATCGCCTCTTTCTGCCACTGGCCGTAATATTCCTCAGACACATTTTCCACATATTCGGAAATCGCATAGGCCAAAAGGTCATGTTCCACCCTCATGTCCAGCTCATCATACCCTTCAAGAATCTTCGGCATGGCTTCCCCGGGATTCTTTGAGTTCCATGCGCGTCTCATATAGTTGGAAATGCGTGCACCACGGATGAGAGTCTCGCGATAATATCCTGCCTGCCTTTCCGGCTCCTCCACAGCGGAATATCCTTTGTGAAGATTCTCAAGCAGGTTTCCCCAGCGCTCTTTTCTCAGGCTGTCCGACAGAATCCACTCCTGCAGCATGGCCTCTTCCCTGGCCTTACGGTCAGCTACACGGAATCTTTTGCAGCATTCTTCCTGTCCGCTGTAAAGTTCCTGCACATTGCTCAGCCCGAAATACCAGTCGGAATATTTCAGCCGGACAAGCTGGTCTTCGTTCATCCATTTGTCCACAATGGCCATCTGTTCGCCTCTTATCCTGTTCGATATTGGGAGTTTCACATTCTGGCTGAACCGTACTCCGTAAGAACTGCTGTATCTGTCAGTGTGTCCCGGATAGCCGATCACCATGGTAAAATCCCCCTCCTTATAGCCGTCGAGTGAAATCTCCAGCCTGACCTTAGGGGCAAGAGGAATATTGTTTTCCGAATATTCGGCCGGAGAGCCGTCTGGTGCAGTGTATATCCTGTACATTGCGAAATCGCATTTGTGCTGCGGCCATTCCCAGTTGTCCGTGTCCCCGCCGAAAGCAGCGGAAGTGACGGGAGGTGCCGCCACAAGCCTTACGTCGCGGTAAACCTCATACAGGGCCATATAATATTTGGAACCTTTCCACATGGAAGAAAGCCATGCGTCCAGCCCGGTTGTCTTCTTGTATCGTGTTTCCATTATGTGCGAGAGCTTTCTTATGCCGTATTGCATCCCGCGTCCGTCAAGTTCCGCTTTCAGAGCCTCCACCTCTTCGGTGACATCTATGACTCTTTTAAGTATATATGCTCCCTTGCCCTTTATGCAGACTTCTTCGCTGCTGCTCATGGCCCAGAAGCCTTCTTCAAGATAATTGTGCTCCGGCGAACTGAGCCTGTGCACATCGCTGTAGGCGCAATGGTGGTTCGTAATCAGGAGCCCCCTGTCGGAAATTATGCTTCCTGTGCATCCGAAATCCAGCGAAACAACCGCATCGGATATGGCTGCCCCGTCTGCATCCGCATTGTATATCTCATTGGCGGAGAGCTTCAGTCCGCGCTCCTGCATCTTCTTCTCAAGGGCGGAGTCAATGGCATTTATCATCCACATGCCCTCATCGGCAATGGCATACTGGCTGCCTGTCAGGGCAGCCAGTATAATTGTAAGTATAGTTTTTTTCATGTTCCTGTGTGAAATCATCTTTTTTATTCTGCAGGATATTCAGTCCCCGGTGTCTTGAAAGAGAGTTTTGCCGGCACCTCGCGTATATCTTCCGGCGAATAAGTGATATACCATGTCTCTTTGTTCATCTCTTCCCATATTTTTTCAGCG
Organism: uncultured Bacteroidales bacterium; assembly: GCA_947177525.1. Taxonomy (GTDB): domain Bacteria; phylum Bacteroidota; class Bacteroidia; order Bacteroidales; family UBA932; genus Cryptobacteroides. The sequence goes on from CAMWUW010000003.1 coordinate 18,853, forward strand.
GTCATAGGAGCGGCATACCTTATTCTGATTGCAGGCACAAGGTCTTTGTTCAGTTCAAGGTAAATTCCTATCACTCCCTCATTGCGGGACAGGTGATTGCTGAGGAAAGGCATGTTGCGCAGAATTATCGGCTTCTCATAGTTCTTGTCAGCGATTTCGTATATATATTGCGGCTTTCCTGCGTTTTCATCTACACGTTTCTTGAACTCAGCCTTGAAAGGCGAGAACATGCTTCGTATGAAATCTTCGGTTCCGACCCTGGACTCGCCGTCCTCCATCCTCACGAACTCGAAATCCACATCTATCTCCTTTGTGCCGCCTCCGTGGACAGGCATGACGAGCTTGTCCATTTCCACTACTTCCTTGAACCAGTCTTCCGTGACCTCTTCAGACCCGTCCATGAATACACGCACAATCAGAGGGCAGGCAAATTCGGTCTCAAGTCCATAGATTTTCTTGCCGCTCTGCCTCATCTGGAGACCGAGATAGTTGATGTCCATCTTGTCGTACATTCCTTCGGTGCGGATTGTCACCACTTTGAGTGAATCCATGTCAGTGTCGGGACTGATGCTCTGTACCCTGAATTTTGTCGGGACATAGATGGCTTCGCGTATCTTGTCTTCACCGGTGACTTCAGGATTGTAGAGTATGTCCGCCGAATGGCGGTTCACAAAGACTCTCACTCCGTGGACACCCGGTATTCTCTCAAGTCTTGCTTTGAATGCCATGGAACTTCCGTAGCATTTTACTGAACGCAGTCCGTCTATCGTTACTGTCTCCAGGGATGACGGGTCAACCAGCTCAGTGACGGTGCCGTCCTCTGAAACTGACTCAATGCCCCATTTCGTGTCTATTGTAGGCAGTTCTATTTTCCCGCCGGCCCATATTCCGAAGGCTACGAGCGCAACGGTCAGAATGGCCGGGATGATGTTCCATATTCCTCCCTTTTTCTTGCTGCCTATTCCCGTCTGGAGGGCGCCTGTCGAGCAGGAGGCCACACATTCTCCGCATAGAGTACAGTCAACGGATTCCACCTTGCCTTCGTGGCAAGATTTTATGTTGATGTGATAAGGGCATTTCTTTACGCAAAGTCCGCATCCGTTGCAGAGGGCGTTGTTCTTTCTGATTTTAAGAATCTGCAGCTTTGGTCTGGAGTGAAAGATTTCCAGCAGATAGCCCGTCAGGCAGAATGCTCCGAGAAGTACGGGCCACGGAATGTCTGCGCCTATGACTCCGGATACGAAATATACACCGAACAGCACTCCTGTCCATAGCCAGAACTTGAACGAGTTGGATATTGCTCCAAGCGGGCACAGGTACCTGCACCAGAACATGTCCACGAGGAAGCTGCCTGCTGTTACAAATACGATTGCCGTTATTGACATCCAGAGCGTGATTTCGCCTTTGAAGCCGGTGGCTGTCGCATAGTAAGGGTCTATGTTTTTGCAGAACAGTTCGCTTGCCCCGACTGTCATGTAGAATATCCAGAACAGGAGGCAATATTTGAAAATGCGCATGAACTTGTCTGCCGCTGAACCGTTTTTAATCCTTATGCCTTTAATCCTTAGTGCATTCCTGACCTTCATGATAAGGTCCTGGACAGTGCCCAAAGGACAGATGAATGCGCAGAACAGCTTGCTGAACAGCACGACAGCGACTGTAAGGGCCAGTCCCATCATTACCTGGACTGACGACATGCTGCATGGCAGGCTGTTGTTTGCCAGGAAGGTAGCAAGTGCCTGAAGACCTCCGAACGGGCAATATTTTTCAGGGTCAGGTGCGTTTTCTGTGCTGACAAGTCCCGTCATGAATATTACCAGTGCAATCAGAACACCCCACTGGAGAATATATTTCGGCCAGTTTTTGAATATTGTCGATTTTTTTGCCATGATTAAGATGTTTTGAGTTGAAAAATCAGTATCCGATTACGTCTCCATGTTCACGTGCTACGGTTTCTTTCCACTTTTCCGTATATCCGGGCTGGGTTATTCCGTCCGGAATGCAGTCTGTGTGGGCGTTTGTCACGAACGAACCGTCAGAATTCTGTGCCTTCACGTTTCCGTCTATGTACTTTACAAGCAGCAGTTCCTCCAGGGCAACCCATTTGTTGAATATTTTCTGGGCATTTTCTACTGAAAATTCGGTGAGCCACTCCCGAACTGCAGTGTAAGGATATGCTGTTGTGCGCTTGTCATCATTCCTGCGTATCTGCCTGCGAGGTTTTTGGGAGGCTTCTTCGTAAAGTGCCATGGCATGGCTGTCTGCATTTGCGACTTCCTGTATCATGGAATTTTCCCATGCGTCAATTTCTGCGCGTACGGTCGGTTCCATTATATTGTACATCCTGTAGCAGGCGTTTGCCACGCGGTTGGTAATCCAGAATGCTGATGTGGAAGAATATGTGACCATATTGCCGTTTCCTTCTCTGAAACATTCAGGAATTTCGTATGTGCAGGTGTAAATCGGGGTAAGGTAGGATGTTGCGGCATCGTCGCATCCGAACCAGTTGATTCCTCCTATCTCGTCCGGAAGCCAGCCGCGTGACTGCCCCACGAACCAGAATCCTGTCTGTTGCGTCGCGATGGCTCTCTCATTTATGTATTCTTTCCCGTTGTAGGTGAATCCCATCGGACGCCATCTGTAAGGAAGGGCGTTTCCCCCTGCTCCTATGTCGGCAGTCATGTCCATCGGTGTTCCCTCATAGTGGTCTCTCATGACATCGGCCACGTCCTTGATGCTTATTTTGCGTGAAGGCTTTACGAAAAGGGGGAATCTCTTGGAACTGTCACGTCCCATGGCGTATTCCACATAGTCGTATGCATCGCGTGTGACAACGTTTCCGTTTTCGTCTTCAAATGTGAATTTGCCGTCGCAAAGTATATTGAATGCTGACCATGCCCTTGCCTCGCAGCCTCTCATCCCGCTGAAGTCAAGCGGTGCGTATGCGTCGCAGAAACTGAATTCTTCGTCATTCCCGCTGAAATAACCCATTTCTCTTGCAAATGAGATTACGTCCGGGGCGTACATGCAGTTTTCTGGGTCATTGAGCGGGAAGGTGCTTATGCGGGCCTGGTTGGCATGTGCGCAGATATAGCCGTCCGGGACGCGTCTTGCTACCCACACGATGCCTTTGCGTACATTGGCGCCGTCTTCGGTCTTAATGCCTTTTCCGATTAGGTCCATCACCCAGACCTCGTCCTTGTCGGCGATTGAGAATGACTCGCCGCTTGAATAGTAGCCGTATGTATTTGCAAGGTCTGTTATGACTTTTATGGCTTCGCGTGCGGTCTTTGCTCTTTCGAGGGCCACATATATCAGGGAACCGTAGTCCATTATGCCGGTGGAGTCCCAAAGTTCACTTCTTCCGCCGTAGGTGGTCTCTGCTATTATCAGCTGGTGTTCGTTCATGTTGCCGACCCTCTGGTATGTTCTTGCTGCCTGCGGGATGAGGCCGAGATATTTGCCGCTGTCCCATTCTGTTATTCTGCGCATTTCCCCTGTTTTCCATACGCTTGCCGGAAGGTAGTAAAGCTCGCCGAAGAGCTGGTGGGAGTCTGCTGCATAAGAAATCATGTTTGAACCGTCTGAGCTTGCGCCTTTGGTGACGAGGATGTTGGTGCAGGCCTTGCTTTCCGTCAGGAAGACAGGAGAGATTGCCAGGCATGCCAGCATGACTGCGGCTGAAATTTTTCTCATTTTGTACTTTTGTTATTAATTATTTAAATTTGTCTCGTTTTATTGATGCGCTGCTGTGCGCACCATATCTTGCAAAACTATAAAAAAAATCGCTATATATGAAATGGAATTCCCATATCTTGCATGCAGCGCTTTGTGCTGCCCTGTGTTTCTTCGGCGTGTCCGTGTCTGCGCAGGAGCCGGGCAGGCCTGACATGCTGTCCCAGGCAGAGCAGGAGGCAGACCGGCTGCAGAGGCTGCTTGATCTTGATGACTGGCAGGTGTTCTATGTGGACTCTACGCTGAAGCACAACTATCCGGCTATGCTTGCCGAATTGGAGGAACTGTCGTCGGCAAAGGTTTCCAATTCGTCCATGTATCTTGCCATACAGGACAAATGGATGGGAAAGACCGATTCTGCATATATGAAGCTTTTTACGGAGGAGCAATGGCGTGCCTATCTCAAGAGCGGTGCTGCAAAGGCCCAGAAGGCGAGGGCAAAGCGGGCTGAGAAGGCCGGCAAGTGATGCATGGTGTATTTCAGATGTCAATACAAAAATAGCAATATGGAATTTGGGGAAGTAATTGAAAAGAGGCACAGTGTCAGAAAGTTCTCGGACCGGCCTGTGGAGCGTGACCTGCTGGATGCTGTTGTGCGTGTGGCCCAGACCGCGCCTTCTTCACGGAACAGCAGGAGCACTGCTTTTATGATAATAGAAGACAAGGATACTTTGGAGGCTCTTTCGCAGATGCGCGATTACGGGTCAGCGTTCATGAAAGATGCTGCGGCTGCAATCGTTGTCGCCGGTGATGACACAAAGACAGATCTGTGGGTGGACAACTGTGCGATTTCGGCAACGTTTGTGCAGCTTGCGGTTACTGCTGTGGAACTTTGCAGCTGCTGGGTCCATGTGAACGGACGTCCGCGCCTGAAGAATGAGCCGGACGGGGAAGATGCAGGCGAATATGTCAGCAGGCTTCTTGGGCTCAAAGATAATATGCGCCCGTATTGTGTGATTGCCATAGGGTATGCGCCGGACGTGCAGGACTGAGTGTGTTTTCCTGTATAAATCTAAGAAAATTAGTTACCTTTGCAGGTCATGGCCCGGAATTGCCGGACTGTGGCAGTGCGGATGTGTCTGCCGCTTAGGTTGATTAAGATTAAATATTCATAAATTATGAAGGAAAAAATAACGGCTCTTCTGGAGCAGGTCAATAATCTCTCATGCAAGACTGAGCAGGAGATAGAGGAGGCAAGGGTGCGTCTTCTGGGCAAGAAAGGTGAAGTCACCCGACTGTTCGAAGAATTCAGGACCGTGGCTCCGGAGCTCAAGAAAGAGTTCGGCCAGAAGCTGAATGTTCTGAAGAATACGGCGGCTGCGAAGATTGAGGAATTGAAGAATGCCGCTTCCGATGCGTCCCAGTCGTCTGATGCGTCGTTTGACTATACCATGCCCGGAGATCCGGTTTCCTTGGGGTCGCGTCATCCTGTGTCAATTGCACGCGAGGAAATCGTCGGCATTTTCCGCAAGTTCGGCTATGATGTGTCGGAAGGACCTGAAATTGAGGATGACTGGCATGTTTTCGAGGCCTTGAACTTCCCGCCTGAGCATCCGGCACGTGAGATGCAGGACACATTCTTCATCAGTGACAGCGACAATCCGGTGCTTCTGCGTACCCACACTTCGAGCGTGCAGGTGCGTGCAATGGAGAAAATGCCGCTTCCTATACGTATAATCTGCCCGGGACGCGTGTTCAGGAACGAGGCGATTTCCGCAAGGGCACACTGTATTTTCCACCAGGTGGAGGGACTGTATATTGATGAGAATGTCACTTTTGCGGACATGAAGCAGGCTATTCTTCTTTTTGCCCGTGAGATGTTCGGACCGCAGACTGAGATAAGGATGCGTCCGTCTTATTTCCCTTTCACCGAGCCGTCTGCAGAGATTGACGTGAGCTGCAATATTTGCGGAGGCAAGGGCTGCAATATATGCAAGGGGACCGGCTGGCTTGAGATTATGGGCTGCGGAATGGTTGACCCTAATGTTCTTGAGGCTTCCGGCATAGACAGCACCAAGTACAGCGGTTTTGCCTTTGGAATGGGAGTGGAAAGGATAGCGATGCTCAAGTGGCAGGTGCGTGACTTGCGCAATTATTTTGAGAATGACCTCCGTTTCCTTAAGGAGTTCGAGACTTCCCTTTGATGCAACTAATCTGCTGAAGTATGATAGACAGTATTTTGGATTATAACCGGCAGTTTGTCGCAGAGAAGAAATACGAGAAATTTATAACGGACAAGTATCCCAATAAGAAGATTGCCATCGTGACCTGTATGGACACGCGGCTGGTGGAGCTTCTTCCTGCTGCCTTGGGATTCAAGAACGGTGACGTGAAAATCATCAAGAATGCCGGAGGCACTATAACAAATCCGTATGACAGTACGGTGCGCAGTCTGATTGTCGCCATATATGAGCTTGGTGTGGAGGAAGTTATGATAATAGGTCACACCGGGTGCGGAGTGCAGGGAATGGACAGCGCGCATCTTCAGTCTCTTATGAAGGAGAGGGGAGTGCCCGACAGCCATATCGGACTGATGAAGCATTGCGGCATTGACCTGGACAAATGGCTGCATGGTTTTGATGATACAGAATCGGCGATTCTTGAAACTGTGGATCTTGTGAGCAACCATCCGCTTATACCGGAGGATGTGGTCGTGAAAGGCTATATAATGGATTCGGTCACAGGTGCTTTGACTGCACTTTAGACAAATAATGAGAGGCTGAGTTAAAAGGCAGAATAACTCTCTGAGAATTGAAAATTCGGCAACAAGGTGAAGGTTTTGGTTGCATCGGAAAATAAGAAAAAGGGGCCTGGCTAATATTTTTAGCCGGCCCCTTTTTACTTGACTGCTCCGGCCTCGGTGTCATCTGGTTTCATCGTTGTTGACGTGCGGCTTTTTCTTTTTTATGAGTTTTTTAATCCAGAGGTAATATCCGGTGACGGGAAGAGTTGCACCGAGCATTGCGGCAATAAATGTCAGGATGCGGGTGAGCATGCCTCCCCAACTGCCGACATGAACTGTGTAAACGGCGCTCCGGATTTTTGCAGCTTTGTCCTGTTCCTTGTAAGGTTTGACTGAAATGATTTTTCCGTTGCGCGGGTTGAATTCGTACCGGTCGCCGGAGCGGAGACTCGTGCGGCCCTTTGGAACAACTGATGCGGAGCCGTCGGAAATGGTAATCTGCCTGTATTCCGGACATGACAGCAACAGGGAGTCGTAGACTGTCTGCCAGTGGACTGACTGTGACTGTGCCCTGCCCGCATTTCTGCCCTGTCCATGGACAGCATTCTGTCTGGTGTTTTGCTGCTGGCCTCCTGTGACTGCTGAAGTCTCAGCTCCCAATATCCTGTAGAATCCGCTGCGGTACCATGAGAAAGACCATGTGAGCCCCGTCAGTGCAAGTGCAAGCAGGAAGACTGTGACATATATTCCGCCTGCGACATGAAGGTCGTGCCAGAATCTGGGCCATCCCTTGGTGAAGGATATCCTGAGACTCTTTGCCAGAGGCTTGTTTCTGTTGGTAAGCCACATCAGAAGTCCGGTAAGCAGGATTATGACAAGCATGAGTGTGCTTATGCCTACAATCATTTTTCCTGCGCCATTAGAAGAGCCCATCATCCAGCGGTGGAGGCGGAACATCGTCGTGAAAAACGGCAGGCGTTCATTGCGTCCCTTTATTTCTCCTGTGTACTGATCTATATATATTGATGCGCGGCGAGGCTTTGAAAGGTTTGCCTGCCATGCTTTCCCGGGGTTTTGGGAGATGGTAAGCCCGGTGACTGACACACTGTCCGGCAATGCTGCCGAAGCGCATTTCATCAGACTGTCAATCGGGAGCGGCCGGCTTTTGACTTCTTTTACGAAGTAAAGGTCATGACGGCACAGCTCTGTTATTTCCTTTTCAAACACCAGCATTGCCCCGGAGAAGCATATCAGTGTGATGCAGACGCCGAAAGGTATCGAAAGCCATAAATGTATTTTACGGAATATCTTTTTCATGATGCCTGTTGTTTTATTGAGCTTTAAGGTATCCTACGGCTGTCACGGAATTGACTTCAAGGGTTACGCCTTTTGTCGCAACGGCAGTGGATGAGTTTATTTTGTATATGGCGGGATGTCCCTCTGATGTGACGACCGGCATGTAAATGCTGTCTCCGGACACGTACGGGGTCTTTCCGAAGTCTGTGATGGTGTCAGCCTCAGGAAGTCCTGTGACGAAAGTCAGTTTGCAGGTTTCGCCATTGAAGATTGCCAGCTGGTTGGCAACATATCCTTTTTCGGAGAAAGGACGGTCGTACATCCTGAGCAGAAAACAGCTTCCGCCGGCATGCCAGCAGCGCAGGAATGACTTTCCGCCGCTTTGTTTTTCTATGCTGCAGTAATAGTCCGGGTCAAAATCGGATTCACCGGCCTTGATGCGCACTACTCCTGCATCAAGGCCGGTGCGCTGGCGGGAATCTGTCAGTGTCTTTGCGAATGACGGGGAGAATACATATACGTCACCGTTGTCTGCCGCCCATACCGACTGATAGTATTGTGAACGGTATCTGCCGCATGCATAGCTGATTTTATCTGTCTTTATCAATTTCTTCTCTCCGAGATATTCATTGCCGAATATTGCAACCCAGCATTCGTCCGGATACTGGGTACCGGAAAGCTCTCCTTTTGTGTATGAGCCTCCGCCTGTTCCCCCGCTCTCCGTCTTCACGAGGTCTTCGTATCCTTCACGGATATATTTGCCGCCGTCAATGGCGGAACCGTATGGGCTTAGACCCATGCCTACAGCTGCGCTGTACATCTTGCCTCCGGCTTCCGTAAAGCCGCAGAGGGTCACATATTCTCCGTTGCCGAGAAAATTTTCTGACATATAGGCATCTTTGTTCTTCGAGTCGCTTGAAGTTGCTGTTTCTGCCTCGACGTCAAGGTATGTCATGAGAATCATTTTCGGCAGATTTCCGTTGGCATCTGCATATTCGGTCAGTCCGTCGCCGGTGGAAACGGAGATTATATGTTTGCCATATTTCCCGAATGAGGTGAAGCGGCTTACCTTGTACTCGGCTGAGCGTGCGCGCATCTGGTCGTCCTCTCCGATGACATAAGAGCGGGTGGTTCCTGCATTTCCCTGGTTGTATGTCAGTGCATAGAGGTATTTGTCTTTGTAGAATACCCACTCTGTGGCTCCGTCATTCACGAGGCCGTTGTTTACCGGAGATACGCTTCCGGTTTCAAGGCCGGAAGAGGTGAGCAGCACGTTTGCTGTCTTTTCATTGTCCAGGACTGAGGTTGCGAAAACGAAGCCGCCTCCGTTTCCGGAGTTGCCGTCTGTTCTCAGATTGTCGTCACAGGATGCAGCTGCAGACAGCAGGCAGGCAGTGAAAAGTAGTTTTCCAAATTTTTTCATAATTGTGTGTCGTTATATTGTTTGTCAATTTCCGAAATGAATCCTTACTTTCCCGTAGAAGGCTCTTCCGGCTTTCTGCAGGCTGAAATTGTCGTAAAGTTTTTCGTCAGTAAAGTTTCTGCATTCAAAGGAAAAGCTGTAGCGGCCTTTTTGGATGCTGTATGAGACGGAGAGGTTGTGCGAGAACTGGTCCGGAATGACATAGTCGCTTTTGTTCGCTCCTATGTTTGAGGAATAATATGTGAAGCTGTGCAGATATTGGTTGTCGTATGTAAGGGTCAGGACATTGCCTTTCCTGATGCAGTCATGCCAGTGGAAGTTGGCATCCGAATCTGCAAACAGGTAGGGAAGGTTGGAAAGTCTCTGTCTGTAATTTATGTTCTGCGATGTGCTCCCCATGTTTGTCTTCATGTTGTCCGTGACGTTCATGTTTGTGATGCTTCCGCCAATGCTGAACCAGCGTGCAAATCCGTACCGGACGGACAGGTTGTAGCCGAGTGTCTGCACTTTCCCGTAATTGACGTATGTCGCCGCATATTTGCCGCCGCTCATGGAAGCGATGTTGCGCATGATATAGTCTTCAGTGTCCCGGTATACAAATCCTCCCTCGACATTGACGGAATGGCCGCTGAATGTCTGTGACCAGCTGAGGTTCAAGTTAAGGTTGTGGCTTTTCTCCGGCTTTATGCCCATGTCTCCCATTTCCAGGTCTTCGTCACCGAACATTTCTTCAATAGTAGGGAGGCGGCAGGCTCTTTCGTATGACAGTTTGGCCTGCAGTCCTGAGAGTATAAAATATGTGCCTGCGGCTCCGTATCCCCAGAATCCGGTGCTGCGTGAGGTACGTTCGTAGTTTTCCATGGTCTCTGTGGTTGCTGCCGGTCCGGAGACATGCTGGTTGTAGTATTTGCCGAATACGGATACGCTCCATCTGCGGCCCGGCATGAAGCGGTATGACAGGCCGGAAATGTTTTTCTGTGTGCGTTTGTCTATCGGGTCCGTTATGGCTTCTTTTGTGAGAAGTGAGGTGTTGGTGCGCCTGAATGCAGTCAACACGTGATTGAATGTGAAGGTATGTGCTTTTCCGAGTCTGTAGTTTGCCGTCAGGGTGCCGTTCCAGTTGTTGGCGGCGGCCTTTGAATGCTGATGGGATTGTTCTCCCGGAGAATTCAGTGGTGCACTTTCCCCGAGCCAGTTGTATTTGACGGAGGAAGTGTCGATGTTGGTGGAGATGTCTCTGTTGTAGTTGGCGGTTAGGGTGATGTCAAGGCCTTTGGTGAAGAGATTCCTTTTGGCATATTCAAGTGAAGGCATAAGGGCGTATCCTTTGCGATGCTTTGCTCCGTAGACAATCTCTTGGCGTACTCCTGTCTGGATTTCTTTGTACATGCGTGAGCCTGTGAATCCGAACATGAGCCTGTCTGCCCATTTTTTCCCGGTGAGGCCTATTTTCCCGACAATAGCTTCGTTGTGATATGTGTCGTTGAAGCGCTTGACGCGCATTTTGTTGTCTCTGTCTATGCGTCCGGTCTCAAAATCTTCGACTGGAGAATTGACATAGTAGTTGTTGTCAGAATAGTTCTGGAACATGTTGATTTCGTATGTGAATCCGTTTTGGAGTGTCTGCCCGAAATTGACGGCAGACTTGTGGGTGTTGAATGAGCCGTATGAGTATGATGCATCCAGGAACCACCCTTTGCGTCTTTTGTTTGTGACAATGTTGACGACTCCTCCGATGGCGTCAGTGCCGAATCCTACGGGAACTGCGCCTTTGTAGACTTCTATGCGGTCTGCGAAGTTTACGGGGATATTGTTGATTCCGAATGATTGGCCTACTCCTTCCTGTGGCACTCCGTCGATGAAGACTTTGACATGTTTTCCGCTGAATCCGTCAAGCATAAGTGACATGTCCGAGCCGACTCCGCCTGATTCTCTGAGTTTGATTCCGGGAACTTTAGCCAGAGCTTCCCCAAGATTTCTTGTTGAATTCTGCATGTTTCTGGTGTCTACGGATGCGGCGTTGAAGGCTGAACGTTTTACGGCAGCTGTTCCTGTGGTGGCCATTACGACGGCTTCATCCAGTTTTATCTGTGAAGCGGAAATCATGATGTTCATTTTTGTGCGTCCGCTTTTCAGGACAATGTCTTTTTCTGCAGGCTCGTATCCGACTGCAGATACAATAAGTGTGTACTCTCCTTCCGGAACATTGAGGTGATACATTCCTTTTTCGTCTGAATATGTCCCGTAACCGGTGCCTTTCAGGGTGACGGAGGCGAGCATTACTGTTTCCATGTCTTCTGAAATGATTTTTCCTGACAATGACGCATTTCCTTGGGCGAGTGCTCCTGTTGCAAATGTCACAAGCAGTCCCAATATCAAGATTGTCTTTTGTTTCATTCTGTCTAAAATTTCGTTAATTGTTACAGGAATTGTCCTGAAACTTCCGGTAGCAGTGGCTTTCGTGCTTATTTGTTTTTGTCTGTGCGGCTCGTCAATTGAGCCTCTTGTTAGGTCTGACTTTGGCCCGGTTTGTTCTGGCTGTGGATGGCCGGCTGTCTCCCAGCTGTCTCTCTTTTGTCTTCCTGTTGTCTCCCAGTTGGCGGTGTCTGACAGGTAATGCCCCGTTGTGTACAGCTTTTCGGACATTGCGCAGCCTGTATGTTTCTTTTGATTGCTTTTCTGTAAGCTGTGTGCCATGCTTTATGTCTATGTGTTATCTGTCATAAGTTAATATATTGTTTTTCAATAATATATGTGTTTATGGCTGGATTTGCATGCCATTTTTGAGGATGCAAAGGTAGTGGGGCGTGGAGCGACCTGAAATACCGAAAAAGGAGTATTTAAGACCGTGGATGTAATAAATAATAATTAAATTTTGGTGTAATTCTGTGGTTTCGGGGTGTCTCATGCGGGCCTATTGGGTTCGGCTTTTGGCCGGCTTTGGTGGTGGCTTTGGTTTGGCTTTAGACGGTTGGGGAATGGATTGGGAGCGGCTGGGGACTGCTGGGTCGCGGGAGGGGCTGATGGACATCGGGGAGAGACTGGCTGGGTCGGTGTGGGTCAAAAAGTAAAACGCTTACCCTCAGTATTTTATACGTTCAGAGGAGGCGTACAGCGGATTGCATGCCCATAAACATGTAAACGTATGATTGATGCATATTTGCATTTTTGCATTTTCCCCTTGTGCCAGCCAATGTAGATTGCGTGGCAATGGAAAAAGCATATTGGAAATTTTGGTCTCATTATTTGGGTGTCGACAACAGGATGTTATCGGGAGCTAATCTTGGATCTTCTGCAAAAGGATGTGTTTGCGTTGGAATGTTTAGCCTGGGGTTGGCTGAGTGCTGCAGCTATGATGCAGACGAGCAGCAGAAATATATGTGGGTCCTTGTAATCGGGTGATATATAATACGTTACAAAACAGTGTCGGATATATGAGGCATACTGTTTTGTAAAGCATTAATTATAAGTGCAATACAGCGACCCATATGAAGAGCTGGCGCGGATTAGCAATAAGACAGGTGGCTAATGATGGGACTCCTGCAAAAACAGGTGTGTCTAAGCATATATGTTGATAAGTCTGAAGAGTGCGTATTTGATATTCAGATGGTTATCTTGTGAGACATGGCACGGTGCGGTTTTGTGATGTGTTGTCAGTGAATATGTTGTGATTTTATGGTGTTCCTGGTGTTCGGTTATCTTGTGAGACCTGGCACGGGCTGTTTTGCAATATGTTGTCAGTGAATGTATTATGATTTTGTGGCGTGCCAGGTATGCAATCTTTGTGGAGGACCTGGCACAGCGTAATTTTGCAATGTGCTATCAGTGAGCGCATTATAATTTTATGGTGTGCCAGGTGTCACATTTGAAATGCAGACCTGGAACGCCTGGAGGTCAAAATGTGCCGGAATTTCCGGACTGCCTGCGAAGATCCAGACGAACAGTTCATTCAGAAAGCAGTTGAGAGGCGTAGCGGATGTCAATACTTTTTGTGGGTGCTTGCAAAAATCTATATGCATAGACACTTTTGCGACAATGCCACCTATGTTTGGACACATGTTTTTCGAGCGATCCTCTAAAAGTAAATCAACCTACTTTTTTACGTTGAGCCGATTTTACGTTGATTCTTACCTTGATCCGTAATCTCGGCTGGTTTTGGGATATACGAAAAGAGCCTCACATTTCTGTAAGGCTTGATAAGAATTTTGGAGCGGAAAACGAGACTCGAACTCGCGACCCCAACCTTGGCAAGGTTGTGCTCTACCAACTGAGCTATTTCCGCATTTTGTTTCTAAAGAACTGCCATTGTTTTCAAATGGGATTGCAAAGGTATGCATGATTTTTTAAAACTCCAAATTTTTCGATAAATTTTTCAAAAAAAATATTTTGTCTTTGATTCTCCCTGCTCAGGAATCATGCTGAAATTGAGAAATACCAACAAATGATGATGATATTATAATATATAAAATTCATATCTTTGCCAAGATAAAATGTGTATTTAATATACAAAAGGAGAATAAAATGAGCTATTCGGCAGGCGGGGAAAAGATTGGGGCTCTTTGCTATGCGGACAGTGTGGCGGATGAGGCCGCTTTCACCAGGCCGGAATAGAGGACAGCCTTTTACAGTTGGATGCGCGGGACGGAACCGGACTGGTTCAAAATCAGGGCATCAACAACCGAAATGAAAATGACCTGTTACAGGGATGATAAATCTATAGCAGTTTCCGATGTTATGCAGAGACGTTTGGTTATATTATTATTGATGTTGCTATTGCTTCCGGCCGGAGGTGCCGGTATCTGTGCGTCTCCCGTGCCTACGAAAAGGTGCACCGTCAGCGGCAGCATCTCAGAGTCCGGCACCGGCGTTCCGGTTGCAGGTGCAGTCGTGCGTCTTGGCCGTGACTACCTGTGGACAACTGCGGATGCCGCCGGAAACTTCACCTTTGACAATGTATATGAGGGAAAATATGCAATAGAAGTTTCATGCCTCGGATATGTTACTGTCTCTTTGGGCATCAAAGTCACGGAAAATATGCCGCCGCTTGAAATTGTCTTGCACGAAAACTCGCTTGCGCTTGACGAAGTTGTTGTGACTGCAAAGGCTAAAGACGGGACCGGAACATCTCATTCATTGGGCCGGGATGCTCTGAATCATCTTCAGATATCCAACATGACAGATGTGGCCGCACTTCTTCCGGGCGGCAAGACTGTCAATCCGGACCTGACCTCGGACAACGTGCTTTCCCTTCGCGAAGGCGGTTCTGCTGCCGGAAATGCCTCATTCGGAACCGCAGTGGAAGTCGATGGCGTAAGATTCGGCAACAACGCCTCTTTTTCCGGAATGTCCGGTGTCAGCACCAGGAGCGTGGCTGTTGAAAACATAGAGTCAATAGAAGTCATAACAGGAGTCCCTTCTGCAGAATACGGTGACCTGAACAGCGGAATAGTCAAAATCAACACGCGCCGCGGCCGCACTCCCGTAAACGTGACCTTTACCGTCAATCCCCGTCTTTATCAGGCATCTGCGTCGAAAGGAATAGACCTTCAGAAGGATAAGGGCATCCTGAATGTCAGTGCCGAATGGGCGCGTGCCGTCAAAAAAATCGTTTCCCCGTATCAGTCATATACCAGAAGCGGAATGTCAATGACATACAGCAATACCTTCCGTAAGGTCCTGCGCTTTGAGGCGTCTGCATCCGGAAACATAGGCGGAATGAATACCAAAGACGACCCTGACGCATTCAAAGGAGAATTTCAGAAAGAAAGAGACAACGTTTTCAGAGGGAGCACCTCCATGACATGGCTCCTCAACAGACCGGGAGTGACAGACCTTAAATTCGATGCTTCCGTCAACTTCTGCGACAATCTCCTCCATTATCACAAATTTGAGTCATACGGCTCCCAGCAGCCGGCAGTACACGCTCCGGCAGAAGGCTATTTCCTTGCGGAAAGGCTTCCCCTGACATATTTTTCAGATTGCATAACCGATTCAAAAGAGCTTGATTTTGCAGCTTCCGTAAAATATAACTGGCATGTGCGCTGGAACGAAGTGCGCAGTTCTCTCAAGGCCGGAATCCAATGGAAAGCCAACGGCAATGCCGGAAAAGGAGAGTATTATGAAGACCCTTCCCTCGCTGCGAACGGCTACAGGCCGAGACCTTACAGTGATTATCCGTTTATGCACAATCTTTCCGTATATGCGGAAGAGCACCTGACCGTACCTGTAGGTGAAACACGGCTGGAAGTGACGGCTGGCCTGCGCCTTGAGAATGTGTTCATAAAAGGGGCGCAGTACAATGGCATGACGACCCTTTCTCCGAGATTCAATGCGAAATGGAAATTCACTGACAGCTTTGCCTTGAGAGGCGGCTGGGGGATTACTGAAAAGCTCCCTTCATATTATATACTTTATCCTAAGCCCGAGTACCGCGACATCCAGACATTCGGACTGTCGCATGGAGGCAGTGCTTCATATGTCTACTATACAATGCCTTACATGATGCGTCACAATCCGGACCTCAAATGGCAGAGAAACAGAAACTCTGAACTTGGCATTGACCTGTCCTTCCTCGGAACAAAGATTTCCCTTGTCGGATTCTATAATGTAACCGTTTCGCCTTATAATTTCATTAATATATACGATCCTTACTCATATAATATATGGCAGCGTCCGGAAGGTTTTTCTGTACCTTCAAATCCGCATATTAAGGTTGACAGCAGCACGGGGGCCGTCTATGTCGGGGACGGAAGCGGGGCATGGGCTCCGATGGAACTGAAAGTCACAGACCGTACTTTTGCCAAATCGAACAGCCAGGGAAACGGGGCGGACGTGCACAGGGCAGGGGCGGAACTTGTGGTAGAATTTCCTGAAATCAGGCCATTGCGCACGGTTTTCAGACTCGATGCCTCATATGCATATACCGGTTATGTGAATGACTGCCTTTCATACTATTACCAGAACGGGTGGTCGCATACATCGCTTCCGAACCGTTCGTATCAGTATGTCGGAATATATGCCAACGGGGGCAGCAGCAACCCTGTCGTAAACGGGAAAATAACCCACAACCTCGATGCCAACCTTACGGCCATTACACATATCCCGCAGGCAAGGCTGGTTGTTACATGCCGTCTTGAGATGGCTTTCCTGCGTCTTAGCCGGAACCTTTCGGAGCATGGAGGAGCGGCATACGCATTCAATGTCGGAGAAACGGACAATGTGCCTGCCGGAGGAGACATTTATGACGGGACCTCATATACCGCTGTCTATCCGGTTGCATATATGGACCTTGACGGGAACGTACATCCTTTTACTGCTGCGGAAGCCGCGGATCCGGAATATGCGAACCTTATTCTGAAATCGTCGAATGCGTACACTTTTGCACGTGACGGCTATGGCCCGTACCTGTCCGCAAACCTTAGCATAACAAAAGAAATAGGTGACCATGTCTCCCTTTCGTTCTTTGCAAATAATTTCACAAATTCGAGACCTTATGTGAAATCTTTCGCAACGGGAGTCGGGGCGATATTTACACCGGCATTTTATTATGGCCTGACGTGCCGTCTAAAGTTTTAGAGCATGAGAAGAAACCTTTATATTATATTTTGTCTTGTCCTGCTGGGCGTGTCTTGCGAGTCTATCCGCAAAGCCAATCCGTATGAAGATTCGCTGAATGTGCTTCGTGTGGACATTGTGTATCCGGATGGCTTCGGAAATGCACCTCATGAGGGAATAGAAGTGCTTGTGGAGGATATTGCCTCCGGAGCACGCTATGTGGGCAGGACAGATGCCTCGGGAGAAGCCGGCTTCAATGTCCCCGATGGACTTTACCGTGTCAACGCAAGTGCAAAAATGGCTACGGACATGTTTAACGGGGCTGCGGACAAGGTCGCTGTCACCGGAGGTTCAGTTGAACTGCTCCTGCCTATGGTGCACTCCAAGACTGGCGTAATAGTGATAAAGGAACTTTATTGCGGAGGCTGCAAAAAACTGCCGCAGGAGGGGAACTATCAGTCAGACCAATATATGATACTGCATAACAATGACTATGAAGTGCAGTATCTTGACAGCCTTTGCATAGGCACAATGGCTCCGTATAATTCCAATGGCGTAAACTATTTCGTATCCAAGGACCCGGAGTCCGGCACGACGGTTTATCCTGAATTTGTCCCGATTATACAGGCAATATGGCAGTTTCCGGGTGACGGCAGGTCTTTCCCGCTTCAGCCGGGGGAGGATGCTGTTGTGTGTTTCCGCGGTGCTGTTGACCATACTGTACAATATCCTCTTTCCGTAAATCTGAACCGTCCGGAGTGTTTTGTATGCTATAATCCGACGTATTTCCCAAATACCGAGTATCATCCGGCTCCGGGAGACATGGTGTCGCAGTCGCGCTATCTTGATGTCGTGATAAAGACGGGGCAAGCCAACGCGTACACCTTGTCAATCAGCTCTCCTGCCCTGATGGTCTTCCGTTCTTCAGGCATTTCCATGCAGGACTATGTCAGGCAGGCAGACAACATAACCCCAGTGCCGGGCAGTGCAGTGGACAACGTAATCAAGATTCCTTATGAATGGGTCATGGATGCGGTAGAGGTCTTTGACGGAAGGTCAGCCGATAATTCCAAGCGTCTTTCACCGGTGCTTGATGCCGGATATGTCCTGCAGACGGACGTTTTTATGGGAACAAGCCTTATGCGCCATAAAGACGAGGATGAAAGTGCCAAGGCAGGATACGAGGTGCTTGCCGACACGAATAATTCGCTTCAGGATTTTTATGAAACCACGAAACAGTCTCTCCATGAATAAGTACGGATGCATATTGTCTCTTTGTCTTCTGATGTGTGCCGCGTCCTCTGTCCATGCCCAGAGGTTTGAAAGAGTGC
Organism: uncultured Bacteroidales bacterium; assembly: GCA_947177525.1. Lineage (GTDB taxonomy): Bacteria > Bacteroidota > Bacteroidia > Bacteroidales > UBA932 > Cryptobacteroides. The sequence goes on from CAMWUW010000003.1 coordinate 36,875, forward strand.
TCAGGCGCAATCCATGGCACAAATCAGAAAATGTGGCCGGCATAAGGCAGGATTCGGTGTCATGTTCCTATGCGGAGGTCTACGGCAGATATTCTTCTGGAGATTTCCGTGAATCGTGGCAGGCTCCCCGGACATGGGGTGCGGGTGCTGTGACTGAAAGCATACGGCACCTTGACCGCTTCTCTCTCAAAGGGGCATTCTCCTTTGACCAGACGGAAGGGTATGACATGTGCGGCTCCATGTTTTCTGAGCCGGGATATTATCCGCTTGATGTACTGGAGTTTACGCCGGGACGCAAGACTAAGCAGACTTATGCGTTTGACGGCGGGATTTCTGCGGACCTGTCGGAGCATTGGAGGATTGGTGCCAAGATGGACTTTTCGGCAGCCAATCTTGCGAAGCGTAAGGATCTCCGCCACACTAACTGGAGACTTGACATGACGGTTGTGCCGGGATTCATGTATCACGGAAGCTCATTTTCAGCAGGTGCTTCTTATATTTTCAGCAAAAATGCGGAGACAATAAATGCCGAGCAGATAGGTTCTTCCGGAACCTCTTATTTCGCTTTCATTGACAAGGGCATGATGTACGGAACGTATGCAGTATGGAACGGAAGCGGAATACATTTGTCGGAGTCCGGTGTCAACGGCTTCCCTGTAAAGGAAATAAAAAACGGCGTATCAGTGCAGATGGAGGCCTCGGGACTTTTTGCTGATTTGCGTTACATACGCTCCATGGGGACGGCTGGTGAAAAGGAGTCTGTCTGGTTCAGGTTTCCCGGAAATGAGGCAGGACTGCTTGCCGGATACAGGACCAGGCGTGACGGCATGGGGCACAGCGCGTTGCTTTCGTTGGGGTGGAAGCGTCAGCAGACCCATGAGAATGTGCTGGAAAAGGTCAGCGGAAACGGAGTCGCTTCTGTTGTCTGCCATGGTTCCAACATAATCGCCGCAAGAGAGACATGGCGTGCTGCTCCCGAATACGGATATGTTGCCGATATGTGGGAGATTCATGCCGAGGCGGAATTTCTGATGAAAAACAGCCTGTCTTCTCAGATGTATCCATATATATATACTCATTCGTTGGCGGCCTTGTCTGTATGTGTGAGCGGACTTGTGCGCGTATGGAAACTGGATATAGGGATTGAGGCCGGCTGCTCGGGAGGAGTTCTGAATGAGGATGCACGCAATGAGGATGCGGACAGCGGAGTCCAGACAGCTCCTTTCAGGCTTCAGGATTGGTATGAGCTCCAGAAAGAATATTGGACGGCAACGCGGATAAATGCCGGCTTGTCCTGCCGATACAGTTTTTGGAAAGGGCTTTATTGCCGCCTGGACGCAGACTGGACACACGCATTCGGACTTTCTTATATTGCAGGCAATGACAGGATGTGCCTTGGACTTGGAGTGGGATATGAATTTTAAATGTATGGACTCTCAGGTCAAGAAAATAGATGCTAAAATAAGTTTAATGCTTTAATTATTTTTGTTATGAAGAAATTCTATGGGATTTTATTTGCTGCGGCTGCGATAGTGGCTGCGTGCGACAAGCCGGGCAATAACGGCACTGTGCCTTCTGATCCGGATACCGTTGTATACGGTGGTGTTACCTATAAGACCGTGACTCTTTCAAACGGCCAGGTGTGGATGGCAGAGCCTCTCCGCTATGTACCTGAAGGAAAGACTGTTTCAGCGGATCCTGCCGAGGCTGCGGGCATCTGGTATCCTTATGAGGTTGCAGACGGCAAGGCCGCTGCCTTGAAGGATGAGGCTTCTGTCGCAAAGTACGGCTATCTCTATGATGCTGCAACCGCATTCGGTGTAGGCAGCGTGACAGCTGACAACTACAATACTTTTGAGGGAGTGCGCGGAATATGTCCGGAGGGATGGCACATTCCTACACGTGCCGATTTTGTGGCGCTTTGCGGATATTCTCTCAAGGCATTGGATGAGTCTGCTCCGCTGATTGATGACACTGCCGTTTTCTACGACGATGAAATCAAAGGCGGCCCAGTTGAGAAATTCAACGAAGGCAAATGGAACTTCGTGCCTGCAGGCTTTGTGAACAGGACTGCTTCTGACAAGACTGGCGCATATCATGCCGTCATAACCACTGAAGAGACATGCTCTATTCCTGAGTTTGTCGGCAAGCCTACAATGACGTATTTCATCGGCTCGACTGCCTATCAGTACAAAACGACCGCTACGGGTGAGCAGATCCAGTTCTTCGACATGTACGAAGTGTTTGTCAAGAATGCTCCGGCAGGAAAAGTTACTGTCGGTTATGGCAATTCTCTGTCAGGATATACTGTACGCTGCATAAAGGACGCCGAGTAGGCCCGACTATCTATCCACACGGACCCATCCGACCTGCATCCATCCGCTGTCATTCTTTTTTGCATGGCGGTTGCAGAACAAGCCGAATTTGGCTCCTATCCATTTTCCCGGGCGGGCTGTGAATGTACTTGACGCGGTTTCAGAGGACTGGAGCCGCGTCCATTTTTTGCCGTCTGTGCTGTAGTGGAAGGTACATTCGGCTGCAGGAACATCTCCTTTGCGGGGTTCGGATTTTACACTTACCCTGAGGAACACATCCGTTGCCATGTAGTCAAGGGGAGCTACTGCCGGTACTGTAGTGGACATGTATTTGTCGGAATAAGGCACAGGAAGAGGATTTGAAGGAAGCTTTGCCGAAGCAAGCACTTTTTCTTCTGTGCCTTTCAGCGCATTGCTGCACTCGACATATTGCAGGATGACACCTTCTTCTGTGTCTGTGAGTTTCAGTGCCGCGTAGTCCATTCCCATGACGGCCAGTCCGCATGATTCTCCGTGTTCTTTCAATTGTGGATTAGGTACGAATCTGACTTTTGCCGTAACAGTAAAATTGTCGGCAGGGAATTTCTGCATGAGCATGTTCGGCGTGTCCGACAGATTTTTCCAAGTTTCAGCCTGGCATACTGAATATAGTCTTATCGCTCCTTCGCCGCGGTCTGCCCCAGGATTGGCGTAGCACCAGTATGGCGAAGGCACTGCGTTCCATTGCCATTGCAGGCCGAGTACGGCTGAGTCAAATTCGTCGCTTTCTGCAGGCTGGAATACGCCTGAGTTCCGGAGATTAGGCTTCCTGTACCTCATGACAGGCTCTCCTGTTCCGTCTCCGTCGGCATCCTCACCTATGACAGGCCATCCGTCTCCGTTCCACGACATCGGCTGCAGGTGTACCACGCGTCCGTACGCATCTTTGTCCTGAAAATGAATGAACCAGTTTTCTCCGCAGGCTGTCTCGACCCAGGCACCCTGATGGGGACCGTTGACAGGAGACTTGCCTTGTGCCATGACGACTTTTTCCTCATAAGGCCCGTATGGGTTGTCTGACCTGAGTACGACCTGCCATCCTGTAGGCACGCCTCCTGCCGGTGAAAATATATAATATTTCCCGTCTTTCTTATAAAATTTGGTTCCTTCGATTGTAGGCTGTGTCTCATGCCCGTCATAAACTATCCTGCTTGGTTCCAGAAGCTTCGTGCCATCCGGAGACATCCTGGCCACGAACAGAATGCTTTTGCTGCCGGCCCTGCTTCCTGCGCATCCGTGTGACAGATATGCATTCCCGTCTTCATCCCAAAGCGGGCACGGGTCTATGTAGCCTTTGGCTTTCACCACCCATACGGGGTCTTCCCATTGTCCCCGTGGATCATCTGTCTTGACCATGAATATTCCGCGGTCAGGATCTCCGCAATATATGTAGAACTCTCCGTTATGGTATCTTATGGCAGGCGCCCAGACACCGTTGCCGTGCTGCGGTACAGTTTTCCATGCAATTGCATCTGCAATGTCATCGGCATCGCCGCCAGGCTGTTGCCCGAGTGTTTCCCATGGTGCGTCCGCCGGCCATCCCGGACCCGGATATCCGTTCAGTGCAGCTCCGATTATTTCCCAGTTGACGAGGTCTGTCGAGTGCAGGATCTGCAGACCTGGGAAGCATGCAAAAGAAGATGATGTCATATAGAAGTCGTCTCCGGCACGGCATACGTCCGGATCTGAGTAATCGGCATTTATTATAGGGTTTATATAATGGCTTCCTTTGTCGGGGTTCCATGTCTGAGACTGCTTCTGGGCGTTTGCGAATTGCAGCGGGAGTATTGCGGATGCAATGCATAGAATTCCTGTCCTCAGTGATTGTCTTTTAGAAGTTTTCATTATCATAAATTTTTGTAAGTGCACAATGGCCAAAAACCTGAAGCATAATTATTATGCCGGGGCGCAGGTATGAACGCAAATATAGCAATTCTTGGAGTTTCGCGGCAGTTATAATTTAACGGTGGCGGTACTGTGGCTAAAAGTTTCTGATTATTAATAAAATATTCATACGTATAACATGTGTGTTATGTGCGCAATGGGTATAAAAATGATAAATAACAAAAAAGTTAAGCCGCAGTATTGCGGTAAATCAAGGTAAATTTCGTAGTATTGGACCGCAAATGATTTTTGCATTAAAATGATGTCAAGACACAATAACCGAATTGCCATGATCGTATCTCCAATTTTCAGCATCTTGTCTTCCTTTCCACTTGCCCAGGACAAAACATGTCCCGCCTACATTATTTGCAAAGGCTGCCTGTTGTTGGCCTTTATTCTGTGTTCCGTGTCCTTATCCGCGCAGGAAGTCATCAGATTGGCTCCGGGAAACGGTGACATGACATCTGCGCTCAGACGGGCAGTGGACATGGCCGGGACTTATGGGGGCAGGCCGGTTGTGATTGAGCTTGAAGATGCCGACTATTTTATATGCCGTGACAGTGCACAGGTGCATTTGTACCACGTCTCCAATACTTCCTCCGAAACGGAGAATCCATGTCAGGGAAAACATATCGGGCTATGGCTCAAGGGATTGCGGAATATTACCGTTGACGGCAGAGGGGCACGTATCGTGACGCATGGCGAGATGACGTCCTTTGTCATTGACGGGTGTGAAAACATAACATTCAAAAACATGACGATAACTGCAGCCGATCCTACTGTTCCGGAAATGACGGTTGCCGGAGTTGAGGGGCGTTCCATGTATGTGCAGGTACATCCGCAGTCGGAATATGTTACTGATTGCGGGAGACTTTCATTTGTGGGGCATGGCTGGTCTTTGCAGGATGGAATAGCACAAATATATGATCCGGTGAGGGATGTGACATGGAGAAGCTGGTCGCCTCTGGAAGAATATCTCACAGCAGAGGAAGTGGGGCCGGGACTTCTGAAATTGGATTGTCCCGAAGTCCCGCAAGTCTCTCCCGGCATGGTCTTCCAGATGCGTGACGGCATAAGGGATCAGGTGTGCGGTCTTATCCAGTACAGCAGAAACGTGACGCTGGAGAATATGCATCTGGAGTTTCTCGGGAATTTCGGGATTGTGGGGCAGATGTCTGAGAACATTACAATGCGCAATATGGTTTTTGCTCCGGGGGAAAACAGCGGAAGGACCTGTGCCGGCTTTGCTGATTTCGTGCAGATGTCGGGATGCAAAGGGCTGGTTCTGATCGAGGATTCCCGTTTCTGCGGAGCGCATGACGATCCGATAAATATACATGGGACTCATCTTGCCGTGACTGAATTTCTGTCGGAGAATGAAATGATTGTAAGGTATATGCATCACCAGACCTATGGTTTTCAATCTTTTCTTGAAGGTGATGAAATAGAGTTTATAGATTCTCATTCGCTGCTGCCGCTTTCATCAGGAATTGTCGCTGAGGCGGACATGATGAATCCGCGCGAAATCCGTGTGCGTCTGAAGGGCGGTGTGCCGCAAGAAGTGCGTGAGAGGAGCGGGCTTGTGGTGGAGAATGTAACCTATACCCCTGAGGTCGTTATTCGCCGGAACCATTTTTCGCGTGTCCCGACCCGTGGGGTGCTGGTGTCCACACGCCGCAGGGTGCTTATAGAGGGAAATACCTTTTTCAGGATGCAGATGAGCGGAATACTTATAGCGGATGATGCCAGAAGCTGGTTCGAGTCCGGAATGGTTCGAGACGTGTCCATAAGCGGAAACGAATTCGTTGAATGCGGTTCACCTGTGATTATGATTGCACCGGAAAATGATGTAAATGATGGCTGTGTGCATCGGAATGTGTCAATTGCCGGCAATCGTTTTCTCCTTTCCGGCGGCAAGGCGGTTTACGCCCGCTCTGTGGACGGTCTGGAAATCGTGGGGAACTTGTTCGTGTGTCCGGACAGCAGATGCTTCTCCGGCCTGACGGAAATAAAAGACTGTCTCAATGTGAAGTCAGAGGGCAATGAGATGTCTGTCGCCCGGTAAGTTCCAAAGCTATGAGCTCACGCTTCATTGCCGGACCGAGGGCATAGTTGCCGAAGTCTATGTCACTTGGAAAGCAGAGGTCGTCTCCTTTGAAGAGAGTGACTTCTGCCATTTTCTTTATTTCGTTTATTTTGTCCGCTGATTCCTTTGGAATCACAAGGTGGCATGGAATCACGACGGAAACAGGGTTGAGTCCTATTGCATGTGCGACAGCCCTGACTCCCGGACGGTTTTCGCACAGTTCTGCAAAATCACTATAGCTTATCAGCCTTGGCTTTGGCCTGCCCTGTTGTGCACATGCAGCGGAGGCCTTTGTGTCCGCATCCGGAAGAATGTCCGGCCCATGCGTAAGCTCGAACAGTTTTTTCCAGACCTTCTTTTGGAACGGCGTGCCGAAAAGCCGCATGTCTTCCCATTTAAGAGTCCGGCTCAGCTGCCACACTTCCTCAAATCCGGTCTTTGTGCATAAGACTTCATTGATTTCGGCGTATTGTGCTTTGTTTCGGTTGGCGGGCGTCTTTGCCATTCCCGATGCAATCTGTGCAAAGAGACTGTAATCATTTGAGATGGCGGATACTTTTCCGTCAACCCTGACTATTATCCATGGCCGGTCTGTTTCCATGATGTGAAAGTTTAATTCTGTTTTGCTCGGCTTATGCTGCCTGTCTTATGCAAAAGCATGCAGGACCTTGCGTTGCCGCCAGGCCCTGCATGTGTTCATTTGAGCAGATTGACAATTTCGGCCCAAGGCACTGTGACGCGTGTCAGGCCTATTGCGTAAGCACCGATTTCATACCTTCCGTAGAGATAGGTGACTCCTGTGTCAGTGACGTAAAAATTGCCGTTCGGTGCTATTTCCTTGACAAATAGCATGTCATAGTCTTCGGGGGCTTCGAATGAATCTTTCAGATGTGCCGTCAGCACCTTCGACATTTCTTCTTCAAATCCGTTTATGAAAATGTCTTCTTCGGATATGATTTCTCCTGAAGTCATGTCGAATGTAATTGCGGTCTCGTTGTCTATGCCGTGTGCGCCTCCGGTATAATTGTATTCATATATGATATAGCTGCAGAGGGTTCCGTGCGGCGGCAGGAAACGGCCGTCTATTCTGCTTTCCCAGCTGAGCATTGGTGAATGGTCTTCGTTTTCAGCTCCTTCAGATTCCTTCATCTGCGAGAAGTATTCAAGTATATCAAGATTGTCCTGCCTGTATTGTCCTGATATGTCTGTCTTGAAGTCGGAGATTGCCTGTCCGGGGTCTGCGGACCTGTGGTTCTCGCCGAATATTGCGGCAACGAGGTTTTCCTGCATCTTGCGCAAAGGCTCGGCCTTCGGACCTGAGACAGGGTATTCGATGAGTATGCTGACCCTGAGGGAGTCGTTGCTCCGGCTGTCAAGTGCAAAGTTTTCACTGTCCTCTATGATTTCCGTCTTGAGGTCTTGCTGTGACCAGCATCCTGCCAGCATCAGCATTGCCGCTCCTATTGCGGCCAAAGAATTTATACGTTGCATAATTTTGATAGAATTGTGGTCAAATGACCAGTTTGGCAGACCGGCATCAGCAAAATCAACGCCATGCGTCTCCATTATTCACAAAGTCTAACAAAGATATACAATTATATTGTGGTTATCAACAATCCAATATGCTGAATTTCAGCTTTTTTGTTGATAAGTTAAAAATAATTCGTATATTTGCAGCCCCTAAAATGGGGGAAAAGAAACATAAATTAAAGATTAACAATCATTTATGCCTACAATTCAACAATTAGTTCGCAAAGGACGCGAGGTTATCGTCGAGAAGAGTAAGTCTCGCGCGTTGGATGCTTGTCCTCAGAGAAGGGGCGTATGCGTGCGTGTGTACACAACCACACCTAAGAAACCTAACTCAGCAATGCGTAAGGTTGCCCGTGTACGTCTTACCAACTCAAAAGAGGTCAACGCGTACATTCCTGGCGAGGGCCACAACCTTCAGGAGCACTCAATCGTGCTTGTCCGCGGAGGTCGTGTGAAGGACCTTCCGGGTGTGCGTTACCACATCCTTAGAGGAGCTTTGGATACTGCAGGTGTCGATGGAAGAACAAACTCACGTTCTCTCTACGGTACCAAGAGGCCAAAGAAATCTAAGAAGTAATTTTTAATCATTATCACCTTTAATTTTCTGAAAAAATGAGAAAAACGAAGCCTAAGAAGAGGATTCTACTTCCTGATCCTAAGTTTCACGATGTGATGGTAACACGTTTCGTGAACAATCTTATGTTGCAGGGAAAGAAGAGTATCGCGTATTCTATTTTTTACGATGCCATTGACATGGTAGGCGAGAAGATGAAAGATTCTGACAAGGCTCCTCTAGATATTTGGAGGAAGGCTCTCGAGAACGTGACACCTCAGGTTGAGGTAAAGTCACGCCGTATCGGTGGAGCTAACTTCCAGGTGCCTATGGAGGTGCGTCCGGAGAGGAAGATTTCACTTTCTATGAAGAATATGATCGTATTCGCCCGCAAGCGTTCCGGCCACACCATGGCAGAAAAACTCTGTGCTGAAATCATCGCAGCATACAATTGCGAGGGTGCAGCATTCAAGAGAAAAGAAGACATGCACAGAATGGCAGAGGCCAACAAGGCATTTGCACACTTCCGTTTCTAATCCCCAACAAGAACAGAGACAATGGCAAGAGATCTTAAATTCACCAGAAACATCGGTATCATGGCTCACATTGATGCCGGTAAGACAACAACTTCAGAGCGTATCCTTTTCTATACTGGAAAAACCCATAAGATCGGAGAGGTTCATGAGGGTGCTGCTACAATGGACTGGATGGTTCAGGAGCAGGAGCGTGGTATCACCATCACTTCTGCTGCAACCACAGCTTTCTGGCATTACAAGGGGGACAATTATCAGATTAACCTTATCGACACTCCGGGCCACGTTGACTTCACCGTTGAGGTGGAGCGTTCGCTTCGTGTGCTTGACGGTACCGTCGCTACTTTCTGTGCAGTAGGACGTGTACAGCCTCAGTCTGAGACCGTATGGCGTCAGGCTGACAAATACGGAGTTCCTAAGATTGCTTATATCAACAAGATGGACCGTGTCGGTGCTGACTTCCTCGCAGTTGTTGAGGAAATCAGGGAGAAGCTTGGCGCAAAGGCTGTGCCTATCTGCCTCCCTATCGGCTCGGAAGACAAATTCCAGGGTATCGTTGACCTCATCGCCAACAAGGCAATGGTTTATGACGGCTCTGACAATCTTGTCAACTATACTCTCACAGACGTTCCTGCAGAAATGGCAGATGAGGTCGCAATGTGGAGGGAGAAGCTTGTTGAGGCTGCTGCCGAGTATGACGAGACCCTCATGGAGAAATTCTTTGAGGATCCTGACTCAATTTCTGAAGAGGAGCTTATCTCTGCACTCAGAAAGGCAACAATCGACATGTCAATCGTTCCTGCATGCTGCGGTTCTTCTTTCAAGAACAAAGGCGTACAGTTCCTTCTTGACGCTGTGATGCGTTATCTTCCGTCTCCTCTCGATATTCCTCCGACAAGGGGTACCGATCCGAGAAGCGGAGAAGAGGTTGAGCGCAAGCCGGATGCAAAGGAGCCTTTCTGCGCTCTTGTGTTCAAGATTGCAACAGACCCGTTCGTGGGACGTCTCGCATTCCTCAGGGCATATTCAGGACGTCTGGATGCAGGTTCATACGTACTCAACACCCGTTCTGACAAGAAAGAGCGTGTGGCAAGGCTTTACCAGATGCACTCAAACAAGCAGAACCCTATCGAGTTCGTTGAGGCCGGTGACATCTGCGCTGCAGTGGGATTCAAGGACCTCCGTACGGGAGATACAATCTGCGTGGAGTCCGCTCCTATTACACTTGAGTCAATGGAGTTCCCTGATCCGGTTATCGGACTTGCAGTTGAGCCTAAGACTCAGAAGGATCTTGACAAGCTTGGCATAGCTCTCGCCAAACTTGCAGAGGAGGACCCTACATTTACAGTAAAGACTGACCATGAGACAGGACAGACTGTCATCAGCGGTATGGGTGAGCTTCACCTTGACATCATCGTTGACCGTCTGCGCCGTGAGTTTAATGTGGATATCAACCAGGGTGCGCCTCAGGTTAACTACAAAGAGGCCATCACTCAGCCTGTTCAGCATCGTGAGGTGTTCAAGAAGCAGACAGGTGGACGTGGTAAGTTCGCAGATATCATCGTTGAGATCGGACCTGCAGATGAAGGCGTTACAGGACTTCAGTTCGTTGATGAGGTGAAGGGCGGTAACATCCCTAAGGAGTTCATCCCGTCTGTGGAGAAAGGATTCAAGTCTGCTATGGCAAACGGTGTCCTTGCCGGATATGAGGTTCCGTCACTCAAAGTGACCCTCAAGGACGGTTCGTTCCACCCTGTCGATTCAGACCAGCTCTCATTTGAGATCTGCGCCCGTCAGGCTTTCCGTCATGCATGCCCTAAGGCAAGACCGGTTCTTCTTGAGCCTATCATGAGCCTTGAGGTTGTGACTCCGGAGGACTACATGGGTGATATCGTAGGTGACCTCAACCGTCGCCGCGGCCAGATCAATGCAATGGACTCTACTGTTGGTGCACGTATCGTGAAAGCGTACGTTCCGCTTGCAGAGCAGTTCGGCTACGTAACCATTCTCCGTACCATATCATCAGGACGTGCAACCAGCACCATGACTTTTGATCACTATGCTGAGGTTCCTGCGAACCTTGCCAAGGAGGTTATCGAGAAGAGCGGTTACAAGAGCGCTGACGATGACGAATAATTGTTTAACAGAATCCAACGAAATCTGATATGAGCCAAATAATAAGAATTAAACTCAAATCATACGATCACATGCTGGTTGACAAGTCGGCAAAGAAGATCGTCGAGACAGTGTCTGCTACCGGTGCTCGTGTAAACGGACCTATTCCGCTTCCTACGAACAAGAAGATTTTCACTGTCAACCGCTCGACTTTCGTAAATAAGAAGTCACGCGAGCAGTTTGAACTCAGCTCGTTCCGTCGTCTTCTTGACATTTACGATGCAACTCCAAAGACTGTTGATGCTCTTATGAAGCTTGAGCTTTCAAGCGGAGTTGAGGTTGAGATTAAACTCAGCTAATTTTAATGATTTTTGCATCAATTGATGCAGATTCAAAAATAATTGCTATATTTGCATCCCCGTCCGGTTATCGGGCTTGATGGCCGGACGGAAGCAAATATTAAAGTTCTTTTTCAAATTGAAATGACTTTGACGTTTCGTTTTTTTCTTAGTGAAAGAAACTGACATCATATTTCGAAGTTTGCTTTCTGTCCCTCGGACGGAAAATAAACAAGAAACGGTCCCTTAGCTCAGTTGGTTAGTAGCACCTGACTCATAATCAGGGGGTCGCAGGATCATGCCCTGCAGGGACCACAAAAAAGAAGGTGGCTAAAAAGGTCGTATGACTGATTAGCCACCTTCTTCTTTTATATCCGTAACGCATCCCCGTAATGTAGTCCCAAGTGGTTGGTGCCGACCTTGCCAAAGGCTCTGCTCAACGTAAAATTCTGCTTAATTTAAAATGGGGCTCGATGTAAAATTCTGCTCAATTTAAAATTGTGGCTCAACGCAAAATTCGGTTCGATGCAAAAAGTCCGTTGTTTTTTCATTTTTGCGTTGCGTGCCGGGACTCCAAATTTTTAATTCTCAGGAGCTATTCTGACTTTTTATACCTTCATTTTTTTAGAGTTCTTTATGCTGCCCTTTCGGCAACTTGGTAATGAGATTCTGACGTTAATGGTGCCCCCACACACAACAGTTGCCAATTTCATGGCTTAACGTGAAAAGGGAACACCGGGAAAAGTATGTGTCAAATCTTATGGTAGAGCCCGAAATCAGGAATGGATATTACAAGTCTGAACAGGAATAGTTGACATCCGAACCCCCGGAGTTATCTTCTGAATGCCTTTGTCGGGCCTGTGTCCAAGCATATATTTTCTGAAGTCTTAAGAGGAAGAGCTTGGTGTCTGTGTGCCCCCACTCTCAAAGCAGCCCCGAAGTTCTTGATTTTGGGTCGGGGTGGACATTTGGTAGGATAAAGCCCTTGCAATCTGTTGATTCTCTTTCCGTCTTCAGGCACTTGGGAAATTTCAGGTGGCTTCGGCCTACAGGTGTTCCAGGTCTGCATCAGGAGAGTGACACCTGGAACGTCTCGAAATCATAATATGCTAAATATCAGTGTATTATGAAATTTGCCCGTTCCAGGTCCTCCACCAAAATTGCACACCTGGAACGCCTTGAAATTATAACACATTGAATGTTAATGTATTATAAAACATGCCCGTTCCAGGTCTGCTTTTTATATGTGAGACCTGGAACACTTTGGAATTGTAACGAGTTTATTTTGAATGTATTACAAAATTTATCCGTTCCAGGCCCTCCACCAGATTGCACACCTGGAACGCCTGCTGAATCTACTGCCGCAATCGAATAATATTCGTGATGCGCAATCCATTGTAAATCAGTTGGTTCCTGTAAATCGCTGCCCCAAAAACGGGGCAGCGATTTACAGGATGTGGCTAAGAATCAGGGTTTTACGCGTTACGGGCTGCTGAGTCATGATGCGCCGCCTGATGCTGCCCGTGCCGCCAGCTCAGAGACAGGGCTGTGGCTGTGTTCTGACGGCCGGTTGTATCATGTTGGTCAAATGCCTCTCCAACGATGTTCTGGTGATGGCTTGATTCTGCCGGGCTTATGGCTCAGTGCTGCCTTAATGATGACTCGATTCTGACCTATAATGTCAAGTATGACGTATGCCTGTGGTGCGTTCATGGTATATATCCGCGGTGCGTTTGATGGTATATATCCGTAGCGCGTTCCCAAGGTAAATTCCAATGGTATAATGTGCCTATAGTACATGCCTATGATATATGCCCGTGATGTATATCTTTGATATGTGTCTGTAGTGGCATACCCCTGGTGCATGCCCGTGGTGTGTGCCCGGAATGCCCGATTGATGTCCATTAATGCCCTATAGATGCCGATTGCTGCCAGATGAGACGGACAATTGTCAATTGCTGCCGGACAGGTGCATCAGAATTAGAGCCAGGGGCAGGTATTCGCCGAGAGACTGCCGCAGGGCCTTCATGGTTTTCTGCAGACTTTTGTCCACCTGCTTGTACGTTAGCCCAAGCTCCTGGGCAATCTCATTGTAAGTCTTTCCGTCGACACGGCTCATGACAAATATCCTCCGCTGCGAGTCAGGGAGATCTCTCAGCGTGTTCTTCAGAATCTCTGTTATTTCATCTGTGAAAATCTGTGATGGGTCACAACTCTCAATGGCGCGGCTGTAATATTCCATCACTCCGCGTTCCCGTTCCCGAAGATCCTCATATACCTTTTGATGCCGCGTGTTTGCCCGCCTGTAGTCCATACATGCATTTCTTACGGCGATGAACATATATGACAGAAGTTCATCTTCCCTTAGCGTTTCCCGGCGCTCCCAAAGCGACAGGAAGCATCTGCTGACAATATCCTTGGCTTCCTCTTCATTGCCTGTCAGGAAATATGCTACTCTCTCAAACTTCTTTCTGCTGTCAGTAAAGAGCTGTTTGAAAGTATCATAGAAGGTATGGGGGGGGGTATTCATACGATTTGCAAAGGTATTAAAATTTTCCCGAGATGTACTACAGCAGTTGTTATAAAAATAGCCGCCAGAGCCAATTGACATGCTCCCAATTCAAAGAAATATGCCGCATCTCTCATTCAGTGAAGCCCTTGCCCCCCCCTCGACTCAATGAAGCCCAGCCATCTCTTATTCAAAGAAACATTGCCCATGCCTCATTCAAAGAAACCGGCCAAATTCCCCTTTGCACCAAAATCAAAAATGCCACCCCTAAAAATCTCCAAAAAATCCGTTGCCCGCAGGGGGAATCCGCCTTCTCCGGACGTATTCATATAGTCAAGCCGGAAAAACATCATCCGATATGCTTCTGACCGGGCGGGTGATGCTTGCCGATGAAAAATAACATAATGATTGGTTATTAAAGTTGTAGTTGCGATGTGGATGGGCTCTGTCGGGGCTGTGATTCTTCAGAACCCTCCACGTCAAAAAAAAGAAAAATGATGGATTACGATATATTATACAGATTCTTCGCGAAAGAATCCTCACCGGAAGAAACAGACTTTCTTGAACTGTGGCTTAAGGAAGATCCGGAACATGAAAAAGAGTTCAACAAGGCATTCGAACTCTTCATGCTCACTCACATGTCTACGGATGTGCCGGCTGAAGAGGCCGTTTCGCTGCGCCAGACACCGTATGCCGGAACATCGGCTGCTACAGAGGCCTTCCGGGCAATATCAGGCAATCCCTATGCTGCAGAACTTTCCGGGAACGGCCACAAAACTTCTGGGCCGGAGCACAAAAGGAGGAGACTCATCGGGCGGATTGTATCATATACGGCGGCCGTCGCAGCATCGCTTGCTGCAGGAATCTTCATCAACAGTCATTTCTTTACCCGTCCCGCACTTGAAATCATTGACAGCACGACTCTGCTTTCCGAGGCAATGCCCGGACAGAGAACCAGCGTAGTACTTTCAGACGGCACTACGGTAGAACTGAATTCCGGCTCCAGGATAGAATACCCTGCAATTTTCCGTAAAGGTGAGAGAAGAATACGCCTTGAAGGAGAGGCGATGTTTGACGTCACACATGACCCGGAACATCCTTTTGTCGTGGAGACATTTGCATACGATGTCAAAGTTCTCGGAACCAAATTCGATGTGATTGCCGACAGCGGCAAAAATGAATTCACCACTGCCCTGATAGAAGGAAAAGTCCGCATCCAGGACAAGGATGCCAATCCGCTTATAACCTTGAGCCCCAATATGGTAGCTACGCTGGAAAACGGAAATCTCCTCACCTCGTATTTGGGTGATCATGATGATTACCTATGGACAGACGGCATCATCTCAGCCTCAGGAATCCCCTTTGACAAACTCATGAAAAGATTTGAGAGATGCTATGGGCACAGCATTGTCATAAGGCGCGAAGAAATGCCTCAGATCCGCTTTGCCTACCTCAAATTCCGTATTTCCGACGGAATTGAACATGCACTTGACCTTCTGTGCAAAGGCGGAACCTTCAAATACAGCTATGACGAAAGTAGCAATACTTATTACATAAACTAATCACAAACCCAAACGCTAATGGATAAAAAAATCGTAAAGCAAATCTGCGGCTTATGCCTGCTTGCTTTCCTGTTTCTTTTCCCGTCAGGAGCTTCTGCACAGGATGTGCGCGTAACTCTTGATGAACAGAATGCGAGTCTGAAGACCGTAATCGAAAAGATAGAGTCTCAGACACGTTATCTATTTGCAGTGGAAGAGGGTGTCGATGTAGGCCGGACAATAACTGTCAAGGTTACAAACGCATCCCTCCGCTCGGCTCTTGACAAGGTCGCATCAAGCGCAGACCTTGTGTACTCTGTAAACGGGATGAACATCATCCTTTCCAAGAAAGTTGTCGCCAAACCTTCAGTTGTCTCAGGACAGGTCATTGACGAAGCCGGACTTGCCATTCCCGGAGTATCCGTATTCATCGGGGGCACACCTGTCGGAACAGTGACTGACGTCGACGGACGCTTTACGCTGGATGTGCCTGCAGAATATGCAAACAGCCAGCTCCAGTTCAACAGCCTCGGATATGAGGTCATTGAACTCCCTGTCAGCGGAAGGACTGTATTCAATGTCGTGCTCCGCGAATCTATGGCCGAACTTGACCAGAGCATCGTGACTGCACTCGGAATTAAACGCTCTGAGCGTGCAGTAACCTACAATGTGCAGTCTCTTGACGACAATGTGTTCAAGACACGTGAGGCCAACATGGTGAACAGCCTTCAGGGAAAACTGGCCGGTGTCCAGATTAATTCCAGCGCAGCCGGAGTCGGAGGCGAGACCAAGGTTGTCATGCGCGGTGCCAAGTCAATTTCCAGTGACAACAATGCACTTTATGTGCTTGACGGCATTCCGCTTCCGTCGCTTTCCATGACAGTTCCGGGAGACAATTACTCTGTCTACAACGGAAGTGCAGTATCCGGCGACGGAATCTCTAATTTCAATGCAGATGACATCGCCAATATGTCGGCCCTCGTCGGCCCGTCAGCTGCTGCCCTCTATGGATACAAGGCTGCAAACGGTGTATTGATGCTTACCACGCGCACAGCGGAAAAAGGCATAAGCCTGACATACGGCACCAATACCACATTCTCGGATCCTCTTATGCTTCCGCAGCTCCAGAACTGGTACGGAGCCAAGACCGGAGCCTATGAGTCGTGGGGCAACAAACTGTCTTCTCCAAGGACATGGTCCGTCAATGACTTCTTCCAGACAGGATACAATACGCAGCACTCTCTGGGACTTTCCATAGGAGGCGACAAGAGCCACACCTATGTGTCCGCAGGATTTGCTGATGCCCGCGGAGTGATTCCTAACAACGACTACAGGCGCTACAATGTCACGGCAAACCATTCGGTGGACTTCCTGAACGACAGGCTTCATCTGAGCGTGCTCGCGATGTACATGAACGTCAAGGAACAGAACATGCTTGCCGGAGGACAGTACTACAACCCTCTCATACCTTTGTACCTGATGTCTCCGAGTGATGACATCAACAAGTACGCCGTATATGAAAGGTATGATGCCTCCAGAAACTTCCCTGTTCAGTACTGGCCATGGGGAAGCCTCGGAATACAGGCACAGAACCCGTTCTGGATTGTCAACCGCAACATGTTCAACAATACAAAGAACCGTTTCCTTGTGGGAGGGTCACTTAAATATGACATTACAGACTGGCTTGACATCACAGGACGTGTGCGTACTGACTTCAACAGCACCCTTGCCGAACAGAAGAACTACGCTTCCACCAGCGGTCTGTTCGCCGATTCAAAGGGACGCTATATCTACAACCAGTACATCACAGACCAGACATATGCGGATGTCCTCGCCAATGTCCACAAGACCTTCGGAGACAACCTCATACAGCTCAATGCTACTCTGGGAGCATCCATTGAGGACTACAGATACAGGGCTATACTTGCCGCAGGAGACCTTCTCGGTGTGCCGAACCTGTTCACCTTTGCCAATATGAACACCAACAAAGGATTCTCGAAGACCACATACAACGACCAGACCCAGGCTATTTTCGCAACAGCCCAGATCGGATACCGCAATATGGTCTATCTTGACGCCACAGTCCGCAGTGACTGGAACACGGCCCTTGTGAACACAAATGCACTTCCTGTCGTATATCCTTCAGTGGGTCTTTCCGCAATACTTACCGACATCTTCAACATCAAGTCCAATTGGTTCTCATATGCCAAGATTCGCGGCTCATACGCTGAGGTCGGAAACCCTGTGATGCGGTTCATCACCGTTCCTACCCGTGCCGTGACTGACGGACAGCCAAGCAAGAGCACATATGCCACTGCCGACGACTTTGTCCCTGAGCGTACGCGCTCATATGAATTCGGTGCGGACGTGAGACTTTGGTCAGGCAAACTCAATGTGAGCGCCACATATTACCATTCGATGACATACAACCAGGTCTTCACTCCGGAAATGCCGGCGTCTTTCCAGTATGACACATATTATGTGAACTCAGGACGCGTAGACAACAAGGGTGTCGAGCTTTCTGTAGGTCTCAGGCAGAACATCGGGCCTGTTGAATGGTCCTCTGACCTCATATACTCACGCAACAAGAACAAAATTGTTGAAATGCTCGATGTTACCATAGACGGCAAAAAGTACCAGAGTGACCAGCTCTCGGTCGGAGGGACTTCAGGCGTGCAGATGTGGCTTACAAAGGGAAGCAGCATCGGTGATCTTTATGTGCGCGGACTCAAGACTGACGAGCACGGCTTCATCTGGGTGTCGCCTACAGGCTCGACGGTGGTTCCTGCTCCGGTAAGCGGCGGAATCGAATCCATGATTTATGCCGGAAACATCAATCCGAGCTGGACAGGTTCATGGAGGAACTCATTTGAGTGGAAAGGCATTTCCCTCGGCTTCATGTTCACGGCCCGTGTCGGCGGCGTCGGAGTCTCGCTTACAGAGGCGACCCTGGACTCATTCGGCATGTCACAGCGTACAGCTGATGCAAGAGACAACGGAGGTGCCCTCGTCAACGGACAGCTCATCCCTGCGCAGTCATATTACGAGACCATCGGAGGAAAAGGCCTTGATGCACTTGGAGCATACTATACGTATTCGATGACAAATATCAGGCTCGGTGAGCTTACGCTGGGATATGACATCCCTGTTGAGAAATGGCAGAATGTCATAAAGAAACTGAATGTTTCTTTCGTCGGACGCAATCTGGCCATGATTTACTGCAAGGCACCGTTTGACCCTGAAGTAGTATCAGGCGCAGGTAACTATTCTGCAGGTATCGACTATTTTATGATGCCTTCTACGCGCAATCTCGGATTCTCTGTGAAAGTTACCTTCTAAGTTCAGATTCATTATGAAGAAATATATAATTATAATGGCCGTTTTGGCGGCATCGGTGTCCTGCACGAAGAATTTCGTCGAGAAGAACACCAATCAGGAGAACGCGACAGAGGAGATGATGACGTGGGATGGGCTTTCCACCGGGTCGGCATTCTCCCAGATGACGAGAAACATGATTCCTTCATACCAGATTATTGGTGACGAAGAATACGGAAGTGCCAATTATCAGGTCATACAGGACCTTGCAGGCAACCTGTTTGCCGGCTATACAGGCAACGTGCAGACCGGCTTCAATGCCAATAATGTATATAACATCACGGCGCGTGAATGGTATGAGGCCATGTTCAATGACGCATATACCAGAGTCATCGGCTCATGGGAGGAACTTGATGCGGCAAGAGAGGAATTCCCTGAGGCGGCAGCCATGGGAGATATCGTCAAGGTGGCTGTAATGCACAGGGTTACTGATACTTACGGTCCTATTCCGTATCTTCAGATCGGCTCCGGTGCAGTGACAATGGAATATGATTCCCAGGAAACTGTATACAGGAGATTCTTTGAGGAACTTTCCTCTGCCATTGATGTGCTCACAGCTTTCTGGCAGGCACAGCCGGGCACGAAGGTGCTTGAGGCATATGACAACGTATATTACGGTGAGGTCGTGAAATGGATAAGATTTGCGAATACCCTGCGTATGCGCCTTGCCATGCGTGTCGTTTATGCCGATGAGGACCTTGCAATGTCCCAGGCGGATGAATGTCTTGGACATCCTGTCGGAATGATGGCCTCGGCTGCCGACATCGCCATGCTTCACAAGCCTGCTGCAGGAGCTTGGGAGAATCCTCTGTATCAGATCCAGTATGTGTTTGACGATGCCCGCATAGGTGCAACCATCGAGACATATATGAACGGCTACAACGATCCGCGCCGTGCCAAATATTTTACGGCAGGTTCCGACGGAGGCTATCACGGTGTCCGCAACGGCATAAACATAAATGCCAATTATGCGGCTTCGGGCCTGCTGTCAAGAATCAACTGTACGGTAAATGACGATCTGATGTGGATGAATCCTGCTGAAGCCTGGTTCCTGCAGGCCGAGTATTGGATACGCAAGGGCGACAATTCTCAGGCAAAGAGCTGCTATGAGGAGGGAATCCGAGTGTCTTTTGCGACTGCAAATGTATCAAATGCCGACAGTTATATAGCTGATTCGGAGAATACTCCTGGCACTTTTGCCGATGTGGTGAACGGAAGCAACTCATATAATACGAAACTTTCTGACGTGACTGTTGCGTGGAATGCCTCTGACAGCTTCGAGAAGAAACTGGAACGCATTATAACTCAGAAATATATTGCCCTGTATCCGGAAGGACAGGAGGCATGGTCTGAGTTCCGCAGGACAGGATATCCTAAGGTCATACCTTACAGCGTCAACAGCAGCAACGGTGCAATCGACACTCAGCGTCAGATACGCCGCCTGAACTACCCGTCTACCGAGTACCGTACTAACCAGGCCAATGTCAATGCGGCCGTGTCTGTTCTCAACAGAGAATCTTCGCTCGGAAACGGAGACAACGGAGGGTCACGCCTGTGGTGGGACAAGAACACAAGATTCTAATAATCGGATAAATTATTTCTGGATACAATGAAATCAAAATCAATAATAATATTGGCTTCGGCCCTTATGGTGTGTCCGTTTTTCTCGTGTGTAAAGCCTGAGGCACTTGACCTCCAGCCGGCATACGAATATACGGATGCCTATTATGAGGCTTTGCGTGCATACAAGAAGAGCGACCACTCGATATGTTATCTGTGGTTTGCCGACTATGGAGTGCCTACGTCTCCTGCATACCGCTTTGCCGGTATACCTGACAGTGTCGATGTCGTGTCTCTTTGGGGAGGAATCCCGAAGGAGGGAACTCTCGACAGAAAAGAAATGTATGAAATGAGGGAGAAAAAGGGAACGAAAATAGTTTCCGTAAAGATTATCCGTCTTGCACATACCACCTATCTTCCGTCATGGGCTCTTGAAATACAGGTTCCTGCATATATGAACGGGTTCGACGGGCAGAAGGGCTATAATGACACTTACAAGGAAACCTATGAGGCGCGTATTGAGGCCGGAGACACTGAGATGATAGCTGCGGCTGCAGCCGAATCCGCTGCACGCATGGCCGGTACAAGGGCGCTGATTGCAGACATGAACGCAAATCCGTCACGTACCCTTAAGGAAGGTTCGACAGAAGAAAATCCGGAGTATGAGTACCCTGAGTGGTGCGTCTATGCCGCCGGTTCTCTCCTTAAGGAAATCTGGGACAACGACCTTGACGGATATGACCTTGACTATGAGCCGGAGGGAGATGCCCTCAGCGGTGAGAAAATGAGGACTTTCCTTCAGTATCTTGCACAGTACATCGGCCCTGCATCTCCTAATCCTGATATGATTCTTGCCGTGGACGGAAACCAGCCTCCGTCAGGAACTGAGGAACTCTGCACATATTGGATCGCCCAGAGCTACGGCCAGAGACTCAGCGACGGCAATTTCAACCGCAGCGGATGGAAGAATTCGCAGCTGATTTTTACCGAGAACATCGGAGACTACTGGTCAACGGGAGGAAACATGGAGCAGCAGGCTGCTTTCCAGCCTTCTACAGGCGGAAGAAAGGGCGGATTCGGAGCGTTCCATGGCCAGCGTGACTATAACACAACGGATTCCGGAGCTGACAAGGAGACTCCTTACGGACATCTTCGCCGTGCCATCCAGCTTCAGAACCCTGCAGTCAAATATTAAAAGGAGAATATTGCATGAAAAATATATTGAAATATACTTTGGCGGCAGCCTCCCTGGCAATTCCGTTTGTGTCATGCGAGGAGCTTCCGGATTATCAGACGACAATAGATGCGGCTCCCAAGCTTGCGTATGTGCATCCTCAGTCCGGTGATACATTCGAGACTCTGATAGTGCACCGCCCTGTAGGTTCTTCCGGGAGCTTTTTCACAGAGTTCCAGGTGAGCTGCAACACCACTGACCACGGTGCTGTGACTGTAGCTGTTGAATATGACGGCAATCTTGTTTCGGGGTATAACGAAGAGCACGGTACAGGATACGCAGTATTGCCTGAGGAATATGTGACCCTCGAGAATGCCCATGTGCTGATACCTGAGAATGCAAACATATCGGCAGACACTGTAAGACTTGCGCTTTCGGAGACGGCAGACCTTTCAAAACTCACCGAAAGAAGCTATCTGGCACCTTTTAAGGTGGTTTCTTCTGATATGCAGACCAGCTCCCAGATGGGCAATCTCTGGTTTATTGTAAACACGGAAACAAATCTCATACGTCCTCTTGAGTCCGCTGACGGAATGGTTGGCTTTGCTGCCGGCGGAACATCGGACTGGACTGCAGACTGCTCCGGATATGAGAAACTTTTTGACGGAAACAGCGGCACCGGAGTGGATTTCTCTTCAGACAGGAGAAATGTGCTCACGATAGACATGAAGAAAAGCCTGATGGTGACAGGGTTGAAGCTGAACGGCTATGAGGTGTCCAATGTGTCGATAGAATATAGCGAAGACGGAGCAGACTGGCTTCAGGCCGGAACTCCTGTCAGCGGAGAATACGTCTCTACAGGTTCTTCGTGGAGTGCCGGTGACTGGTATGCTGCAGTATATGATTATTTCACTGCACGCTACATCCGCCTGTCATTCAATTTCGCCGGTTATTACAGCACAATCAATGACATTGCCGTATATATGATTGAAAGCACAGACCCTACCGTCTATACCATGACCGGGACGGACAATGTTGTAAGCGGCAAAATCGTCCACAAGAAAGGCGTAGGATCCACAAGTGATTTTTCAGCCTCTTTCAAGGCCTACACGACAATCAGTTCCGACAAAGGCTACAATGTTACTGCAAAAGTCGACAATTCGCTGATAGATGCATACAATTCAAAGAACGGAACCTCATATAAGGCTCTGCCTTCAGGAAATCTTGACTTCAGGACAGCATCTGTGACAATCGGTGCAAACGAGAATTCCTCATCAGAAGACATCAGCTTCGCCCTTGCAGGTGACCTGTCCTCACTTACGGCCGAGGAAGGCTATCTCATCCCTGTAAGCCTTTCGGCTTCCGGTGCAGTGGTAAGCGAAAGCAGGGGAACTGTCTATGCCGTAATCAGGCCTGAGGTTAATGTGATAAGGGAAATCTCTTCGATTGACGAGATCGTCGGCTTCCCGGCCGGAGGACGTTCTTCGTGGTCTTCTTCATCGGAAGGCGCGTCGGCCCTCTTTGATGACAATACTTCCACTTCAATGAACTTCTCGGCTTCCGGAAATGTGCTTGAGGTAGATATGGGCACGGCTCATCTTGTGACCGGACTCAACTTCTTCTCATACAGGCTCAATAACCTGAGCATCGAATACAGCCTTGACGGAAGTTCATGGAAATCGGCTGGAACAGTCGCTGACAATGAGGCTGCATTCGACGGAGGCTCATGGAGTGCCGGCAATTATGCTGTGGCTTTTGCCGACTATATTGAGGCTCGCTGGTTCAGATTGTCTTTCGGTTTCTCGGGATGGAACAGAAGCATTTCAGAATTGTATGTGTACGAGATTGAGAGCACTGAGCCTACAATCTATGCCGTATGCGGAAATGACAATGTGTTCAGCGGCAAGATCACCCATCACGAAATTGCGGGTTCAAGCGCAAGTCTGAGCGCATCATTCAATGTGATGACTACAGTTTCGTCTTCGGACGGCTATTCCGTAGGGGCCGAGGTTGACAACTCGCTTGTTTCCGCATTCAATTCTGCAAACGGTACCAGATATGTTTCGCTTGATGCGTCATACGTGGAGATTTCTGGAACTCCTTGTGTCATTGCCGCAGGTGCAAACAAATCTGCCGGAACGATTTCCGTGTCCCTGTCCGGAGATCTTTCAAGACTGACAAATACAGCAGGGTATCTGATTCCTGTAAAACTGACGGCTCCTGCAGGTGCTGTCGTCAGCTCGGGAAGAGGTGTAGTATATATTGTTCTGGATGTTGTGAAGAGCGATGCAGTAATGAAGGAAGGCTTCTCAATTGACAGCATCGAGGGTACGCAGGTCGCTGACAGATCCGGATGGAAGATTGTCACATGCGATGAAGGAGGAGTGCATTCCGGAGAATATGCAAATCTGTTTGACGGAGATACTAAGACTTATATCAGGACATGGGGCGGCCCTGTGTCGTTCACCGTGGACCTGGGCAAGGAATATGACATGACCGGACTTGTAATTACGGCACGTACAGACAACAATACATACGCTGGCTATCAGCCTAATTCCATACAGGTGATGGGAAGCGTTGATGGTGAGGACTATGTTGACTACGGAACCGCTGCAAAGGCGGAGGGTACAATAGTAGCTTCCAATCCTTCGTCATACGTCTCATTCTATGGCTCAAAGACTGTGAGATACCTGAGGATAGAGGCCGGCTACGGTTCTAATATGGGTACTGCGGAATTCAATATCTATGCAAAATAACAAAAGCATAAAGAAATGAAAAACAATAAATTGACAATGATTATCCTGGCGGGTGCGGCTCTTGCTGCAGGCGCCTGCCAGGAGTCTATACAGTACAAGGATGTGGTTTTCTTCACCGGGACAGAGAACTCTCCTGTCACAAGCATGTATGTGGACGGCCCGTCGTCAATGGGAATGACTGTGACTTCTTCTGCAAAACTTGCTTCAGAGGTGACTGTATCTGTTGAGGTGAACGGAGCTGCAGTGGATTCATACAATGCAGCCAACGGAACAGCATATAAGATGCTTCCGGAGGGCAGCTACAGACTTTCTTCTGACAGTTTCAGGATTGAGGCCGGAAAAAATGTTTCTCTTCCGGTCAACTTCGAGATTGTATCCATGGATGATTTCGAGGAGGGTGTCCTGTATTGTGCGCCTCTTACCATAACGGGAACGTCAAACGGAATGGATGTCCTGGAGGCGTCAAGGACCACATATGTCCTCATCAACCAGATTATAACTACCAAAGGTGTTGACCTTAAGCAGAGCAACTATGTGAAATTCCCGAGCATCATCAACAATTCGATGTTCAGCAACATGTCTGCCTGCACTATGGAGATAAGGGTATATATGAACTCTTATTATTCAGAAAGTGCGAACCCGGGCATTGCATCCGTGATGGGTGTGGAGGAGAACTTCCTCCTGCGCTTCGGTGACATCTCGTGCAAGAAAAACCAGCTTCAGTATGCCGGACGCGGTGCTTCCGTGACTTCGAAAAGCCAGTTCAACACGAAGCAGTGGTATCATCTTGCCGTTGTGGACGACGGAACTAATCTTGTCCTTTATGTGGACGGTGAGGTTGAGGGAGAAGTGGCATCCTCAGGCAAATCTGCAATCAATCTCGCATGGGACTATATGGACGGATTCCATATCGGTTTCTCTGAGCGTGGACGTATGATGAATGGAATTGTCAGCGAGGCACGTGTATGGAACAGGGCGCTCAATGCAATAGAGCTTGAGAATAACCAATGCTATGTTGACCCGGCTTCCGAGGGACTGATAGGATACTGGAGGCTGGACGAGCTTGACGAAAACGGCAATTTCAAGGATCTTACCGGCAACGGCAATGACGGAATTCCGAATTCAAGGCCTTCTTGGAGCGAGGACATCAAGTGCCCGGTTATTGATTGATGAAGTTTCCTTTTATATTTGCGCTGATATGCCTTCTGACGGGAATTGAAGTTTCCTCAGAAGGCAATCCGCGCATTCTGAGATTCGAATCTCCTGTCATGGAGATAGACACGGTCAGATATGACGGTGGAACGGTTAATGTGAGGTTTGTCTGTACCAATATTTGTGACAAGGATGTGATGATCGTTGATGTGCATTCCCAATGCGGATGTGCGAAGCCGTCTTTTTCACGTGAGCCCATACGTCCAGGAGGACATGGCCATGTGGACGTTGCGCTTGACCCTTCACATCTTTTTGCCGAGCAGAACCGTCATCTTACAGTGATTGCCACAAACGGGGATTACCGTAAATTCAATACGATTACGGTCCACGGCTATGTGGCGCGTGATGTGACAGAGGAGGAAGTCCGCTATCCGTATGAGCTGCTCCCGGGTCTGCGCTCGGATGCCAAGGCTGTCGGAATGAGGCTTTCTGTGCGCGGCGAGGTGTCCGTCAAGGAATTCACTGTATACAATTCAGCGGAGAAGACAATGAGCCTCGGATGGGAGTCCGGGAGCAGAAAAGTCAGGGCGGAGATTCCGCAGACGATTGCCCCTGGGGCTTCTGCCAGAATAACAGTGTCTGTGTCAACGGCAGGAATGCCGGACGGAGAATATGAACTTCCTTTCCGGCTCGTGGCAGACGGAGTACCTTCTGCCGATATTCCTCTGAAAGGGGCTGTCAAGTGACTTGCAATGCAATGTCTCCCGGAAAGACTATATAATAAGGGACTGGACTAATATTTTAGCCGGTCCCTTATTATTTGAGATCCTCCGGAGGCTGTTCCGGATATTCAGTTGTCAGAGATTTTGGATACGCTTATTATATTGTCTGCATTATCAGCTGCATCTCCGGTCTGGCATCCGTGCTGCTGCAGAAGTACCTGGGCGTGTCCGTTGAAGGTTCTGATTGATATTGTGCGGGCATTCACGTCCGGGATAGGAGTGCAGTTCCCTGATTCGGCCCCTGCCGTATATATGACAGGTCTTTCTATGGACTGGAATGCCGGGTCTCCGTTGCCCCATCCGAGTATGCGCCATCCCTCGGCCACACTTACGGAAACATCCCCGCAAGAGTCTGGCACAAGTCTCCCGTTCGCGTCAACCATAAACACGTCGGCTATAATCACGCCCTTTATGCGTTCGTGCCTTACTTTTGCAGAAACAGCCTTGCCGGTTGTCCACAGACGTTCTTCCGCCGCTTTCTTGCCGTTTATATAGCCTGTGGCCCTTATGTTTCCGGGCCTGTAGACTGTATCCCATTCCAAATGGCCGTTCTTGGGCATGGCCTTGCGTCCTGCCTTTCTCCCGTTTACAGTCAGTTCTACCTCGTCACAGTTGCTGTAAACCCATACCGACACCTTCTCACCTTCGTGTCCGGAAAGATTCCAGTGAGGCAGGATGTGCACCATAGGCTCTTCTGTCCACCATGACCTGAGGTAATATGCCTCATCTTTCGGGAAGCCGCAATAGTCAAGTATTCCGAATTGCGATCCGGTCGCCGGGAATACCATCGGATTAGGTTCGCCCCTGTAGTCAAAGCCTGTCCAGTAGAACAGCCCTCCGAGCCAAGGCCTTTCGTCATAGAATTTCCATCCCCTTTCAATACAGTTATAAAGACTGTCCGGACCGTTTTTCTTCCTGTTGTGGGCCACCATCAGACCTTTTGCATGGTCATCATAATAAATGCCCCTTGTTCCGCATCCGCTTGTCTCTTCCGAGCCTACTGCACAGCGTTCCGGGTAATCCGCCCGGTGCTGTTCCACAGGATTCTGCAATATGTAGTTGTATCCGGCCACATCGGCCGGCACGAGCGGCGTGGGACCTCCGCTTGACGCTATTGTCATGGGACGTGTCGGGTCGAACCTGTGGCAATATTCCCGCATGCTTTCTGCAATCCTTGTCCCGTAGCTGTTCCACTCTATTCCCCATTCCTCATTTCCTGCACTCCAGAGAATTATGCTCGGGTGGTTTCTGTCACGCCGTATCATGCGCTCCAGCTGTCCTGTCTGTTCTTTGTTGATTCCCGTGAGTCTGTTTTCTTCAATCACAAGTATTCCGAGCCTGTCGCAGGCGTCAAGCATTTCAGGCGTCATCGGGTTGTGGCTCGCCCTGTAGGCATTGCATCCGAATTTCTTGAGCTGCAGCAACCGCCATTCCTGCAGGGCGTCAGGCATTCCGGTGCCTGTGCCGGCATGGTCCTGGTGCATATTGACACCCTTCAGCTTGACTTGCTTTCCGTTGAGGATGAATCCGTTGTCCTTGTCGAAGGCTATGTGCCTTATGCCGGTCTCCGTAACATAAGTGTCAGCAAGCACCCCGTCTGCAAATACTTCTGTCGTCACTGTATATATATGCGGGTCTTCGCAGCTCCACAGATGAGGATTCTCGACTGGGATTCTTGCAGAGACCATTCCGCTTGCCTTGGCCTGCAGCATGACCTGTCCGGTGACGGCTGTGCCTGCCTCATTTCCGGAAGCGTCCCTGAGCGTATGCCTGAGCGTGCAGTGTGCAGCTTCCGTTCCCATATTCCGCACGGTGGTTTCTATGACCATTGACGCAAAATCCAGCATGGGAACGGAAGGATTGCCTTCACGCAGGCTGTATGGCGATGCAAACTCCGCATAGACAAATGTCCCTGACGGAGCGACATTGACGGGAGAGGTCTTGTTGAGCCATACATGTCTGTATATTCCGGCCCCTTCATAGAACCAGCCTTCCTCAAGTGTGGCATCGGCCCTGACGCATATCAGGTTTTCGCCTCCGTAGTTCAGGTATTCCGATATGTCGTATGTCTGAACTGCATATCCGCTCGGCTCATTGCCGAGATAGAAGCCGTTTACCCATATCCGTGAATCGCGGAAAATGCCGTCGAACTGAAGCCATATATGTTTGCCGAGGTCTTCCTCCGGTATGCTGAATGTCTTGCGGTACCAGCCGACGCTTTTTTGAGGATATTTATATCCTATTGTCTTGTATCCATGGCTGTGGCTGGCCTCTTTTGAATAAGGCAGGTCTACGGCCCAGTCGTGAGGCAGGTCCACTGTGCCCCAGGACGAAGCGTCGAATTTAGGGGAGTACGGACCTTCGTTGTGTATAGACGCTGCTTTTGTCAGATAGTTGAAGTATTCCGTTCCGCATCCGAAGTCTTTTTCCGGAGAGGATGCGTCTCCGAGTGCGAACTGCCAGTTGTCGTCGATAAGGATGTGCTCCCGTACATTTTGGGCTGACATCAGGAGCGGTGCCCATACGCACATCAGTGCGGAAATGATTTTTGTTCTCATAGTTTATAAAAGCTGTTTGGATTTACATTATTTTGATTGCAATATGTGCGCATGCCTCGGCATCGGCCAATGCATGGTGGTGCTTCGACAGATCAAAGCCGCAGACCGCCGCTACGGTCGGAAGCCTGTGGTTGGGAAGGCACCGTCCGAAATGGCGGCGTGATGCGTCGAGAGTGTCCATGAACACGAAGCCGGGATAGTCCATCCTGTACACGTTGAAGACGGATTTGAGACACTTCTCGTCAAATCTGCAGTTGTGGGCCACAAAAGGCAGAAGCAGTGTGCCGTCTTTGCCGCAGTGGTCTTCCGACATAAGTTCTGCATCACGGCATCCCGGGTCTCCGAGAAGGGTGTGCACCATCCTGTGCCACACATGGGGAAAGACCGGTGCATCTTCCGTGTCCTCCGGAGTGATTCCGTGAACTTTCTGGCAGAACCATTTGTAATACTCCGGTTCGGGGCGTATCAGGCTGTAGAAACTGTTTGTTATTTTTCCGTCCCTCACAAGCACTGCTCCTATGCTGCATACGCTTGAGGGACATTCATTGGCTGTCTCAAAATCGATTGCGATGAAGTCTTTCATAACGGACATACAATGTCTTCATTCTGCAAATATAAGAAGCAGTTGTCAGAAACTCAAGTGCGGAACGGAGGTTATTCCGCAAAATAGTGTATTTTTGTAAGATGCTGTCCGGATTCTGATCCGGGGATATTTTTATGAATTATAAACAGAATTAAATTTATAGATATGTTTGATGCTCATGTATATGTGAACAGGCGCCGCTCTCTTGTGGAGGCCATGGCAAGGACTGCTTCAGAAGGAACAAGGGGAATCGCCATTTTTCTCGGCAATGCTGACGCGCCGCAGAACTACAGGGGAAATGACTACAAGTTCCGCCAGGACAGCAGTTTCCTCTACTTCTGGGGGATTGGGGAGCCTTGTCTTGCTGCCGTCATTGACTTTGACAGCGGCTATGAATGTCTGTATGGCGATGATGTGGACATTGATGATATAATATGGATGGGACCTCAGCCTGGCATTGCCGAAAAAGGGCGGCTTGCAGGATGCGCTTCTGCCGCTCCTTTGGCTGATTTTGCTGCTTTTGTGTCCAAGGCTGTTTCCTGCGGACGTCCTGTGCATTTCCTGCCGCCTGCCCGCCATTACAATGTGATGAGAATCGCGGAACTTACGGGGGTGCCTGCGGTGTCTGTGCGCAAAGTGGCCCCTATGTGCCAGGATGGCGGAAGGCATGCCTCGGAAGAGCTTGTAAAGGCCGTTGTGTCGCTGCGTATCATAAAGGAGGAATGTGAGATTGCTGAAATCGACAAGGCATGTGACATCGGTTATCTCATGCATACTGAAGCGAGGAACGGCTGCCGTCCCGGAGTGCTGGAGCAGGAAATTGTAGGCCGTATGGAGGGCGTGACCCTTTCCAAGGGATGGGGCGTGTCATTTGCCACTATATTGTCGCAGAACGGAGAGACTCTGCATAATCACAGCCATCATCAGATTATTACTGACGGACGCCTTCTTGTTGTGGATGCCGGTGCGGAAAGCAATACGCATTATGCATCTGACTTTACACGTACATATCCGTGCGGAGGGAAATTTACGGACAGGCAGCGTGAAATATATGATATTGTGGAGAGCGCAAATGAACTGGCATTCAGCCTTACAAGGCCTGGAGTGACATATTACGATGTTCATCTTGCTACAGTGCGCCATATGCTCTGTTCGCTTAAAGACCTCGGGCTTGTAAGGGGAGATGTGGATGAAATGGTTGCCGAAGGCATTTCCGGTCTTTTCATGCCTCATGGTCTTGGCCACAATATGGGTCTGGATGTTCATGACATGGAGGATTTCGGCGAGGATTATGTTGGCTACGACCCGGGGCAGAAACGCTCTCCTCTCCTTGGTCTTGGCAATCTGCGCATGGCAAGGATGCTGAGGCCTGGACATGTGGTGACTGATGAGCCTGGAATCTATTTCATACCTGCGCTGATAGAAAAGTGGAAGCAGGAGGGAACCGGGCGCGACTTTGTGAATTATGCCGCTTTGGAGAGCTATTACGGTTTCGGCGGCATACGTCTTGAAGATGATGTGCTGGTTACGGAGAATGGCGCAAGGCGTCTCGGCGCTGCCCGCCTTCCGATCAAATCGTCTGAAATTGAGGAATTGATGATGTCATGGAAATAGCAATATCAATATTGGCCGTCGCGGCCGGTGTCATAGGCATTATCGGATGCATACTCCCCGGACTTCCGGGGACTCCGGTAAGCTGGACCGGCATGCTCATTCTTTATTTGTGGGGGAACGGTACCGACCGCATGGGGAATGAGATGTCTTTGACAACGCTGCTTGTCTGGCTTGGTATTGTCGTGGCTGTTTCTATAGCGGATTACTTTATTCCCATGTATTTCACAAGAGTGACCGGGGGAAGCAGATATGCGGAGCGCGGTGCTGTGGCAGGACTTGTAATAGGCATATTCTTTACGCCTGTGGGCATGATTCTCGGCTCTTTTCTCGGTGCATTCCTGTGTGAGCTTTATTATACGCGCAAAGGTGTGGTGCAGGCCCTTAAGGCTGCCTTCGGCTCTTTTGTCGGCTTCATTACGGGCACAGGACTCAAACTGCTTGTCTCCTGTATGGTCATGTGGAAAATAATCGTATATCTCTGATTTAAAATCATATCCGGCTGCCTGCATGGCCTTTCGGGCATTCGATGCAGACAGCCGGATAAAAGATTTATTTGCCGATGAATCCTTTTTCAAGCAGAAGTTCGGCAATCTGTACGGCATTTGTTGCGGCGCCTTTGCGCAGATTGTCGGCCACGCACCAGAAATTCAGACCGTACCTTACGGACGGGTCACGCCTTATGCGGCCCACAAACACATCATTTTTCCCCCAAGCATACAGCGGCATAGGGTAGACATTGTTTGCCGGGTCATCCTGCACTGTCACTCCCGGCATCTCCTCCATGAGACGGCGCACATCCTCCAGTGTGAATTCTTTCTCGAATTCAAGGTTGACAGATTCTGAATGCCCTCCCTGTACCGGCACACGCACGGTCGTAGGTGAAACGCCGATTGTATCGTCCCTGAGAATCTTGTGGGTCTCGTTCACCATCTTCATCTCCTCTTTGGTATATCCGCTCTCAAGGAAAGAGTCAATGTGAGGCAGTATATTCTGGTCTATGGGATGAGGATATACGGCAGGATACTCTCCCCATTTGCCGCCGGCGCGTTCTGCATTCATCTGGTCTACTGCCTTATATCCTGTGCCGGTGACTGACTGATATGTCGACACCACTATCCTCTTGATTCTATATGCCTTGTGAAGAGGAGCGAGCGGAAGCAGCATCTGTATTGTGGAACAGTTCGGGTTTGCGATTATGAAGTCGGACTCTTCCAGGACATCACCGTTTATTTCCGGAACGACGAGTTTCTTTGACGGGTCCATTCTCCAGCATGAAGAGTTGTCCACCACGCGGCATCCGGCATCGGCAAACTTTGGCGCAAACTCGCGTGAAGTGTCTCCTCCGGCAGAGAAAAGCGCAAGGTCCGGCCTGGCCGCAATGGCATCCTCTGCACTGACGACAGTCCATTCTTTGCCGCGGAATGTTATTTTTCTGCCGACTGACTTTGCGGAAGCCACCGGAAGCAGTTCCGTTACGGGGAAGTTCCTTTCCGCAAGGACTTCCAGCATTCTGGTGCCGACCAGTCCGGTGGCACCTACTACAGCTACTTTCATATTTTGTCTGTTTTTATTTCTTGGCGAATTTACTCTTTTTCGGTCATAGAGAGAGCAATTTTCTCTCATTTCTTTCTCCTGCTTTCCCGGAAACGGCCAATCTTATGCCCTTTGCTGCAACGCGGCCTGAAGATCTGCAATTATGTCTTCTGCGTTTTCAATTCCGACGGACAGACGGAGCATGTCCGGATAGACACCGGCTGCAATCTGCTCCTGCTCGCTCAGCTGTGAGTGCGTTGTTGAGGCAGGATGCACAATCAGGGATTTTGCGTCACCGACGCTTCCCACATGAAGGATAAGCTCAAGCCTTCCCACAAGTGCGGCTGCAGCTTCAAATCCTCCTTTCACGCGGAAAGTCAGCACGCCTCCGAAGCCGTTCCTGAGATATTTGCACGCAAGGCTGTGGCAAGGGTTGCTCCTGAGCCCCGGATAGTTTACGCTGTCGACTGCCGGGTGGCTTTCGAGGAATTCTGCGACGGCAAGTGTATTTGCGCAGCACCTTTCGGCCCTGAGAGACAGCGTTTCCAGTCCCTGCAGCATAAGGAATGAATTGAAAGGTGACGGCGCCGGACCGATGTTTCTCAGACCGTCCACCCGTACCCTTCCTGCGAAAGCGGCATTTCCGAACACTTCTGTGTACACAAGCCCATGATAACTTTCCGAGGGACGTGCCAGCAGCGGATATTTTTCCGGTGTCCAGCTGAAGTTGCCGCAGTCTACCACGACACCTCCAAGTGCGGTGCCATGTCCGCATATCCATTTGGTTGCAGAATGGATTGATACATTCGCTCCCCATTCAGACGGCCTGAACAGGTAGCCTCCCATTCCGAAAGTGTTGTCCACCATGACGCAGATTCCCTTTTTCCCGGCCATCTCAATGATAGGCTCATAGTCAGGGACGTTGAAGGCCGGATTGCCGAGATTTTCAAGAAATATGGCTTTTGTCCGTCTGTCTGTCAGTGCTTCAATGTCTTCTGCGCGGTCACTTTTTGCAAACCTCACCTCTATCCCCATGTCTCTGAGAGTGATGGCGAACATAGTGAATGTGCCCCCGTACAGATATGGCTGTGCCACTACATTGTCACCTGGGCCGCATATGTTTGTAATTGAGAGAAATACGGCTGACTGTCCCGAAGCTGTGGCTACGGCTGCAACGCCTCCTTCCAGTGCAGCCATTCTTTTTTCGAACACCTCATTTGTGGTGTTTGTTATGCGCGTATATATGTTCCCCGGGCGCTTCAGCTCGAAAAGTTCTGCCCCGTACTGCATATCATCGAAGGTGTATGCGGTGCTTTGGTATATGGGAACTGCCGTTCCTTTGGAAACCGGGTCTATTTCTTGTCCGGCCCTTACCTGCAGGGTTTCGAACCTGTATTGTCTGTCTTTCATTTATGTCTGTTTTTTAAAAAGATTGTCATATATGTCTCTGCTGCGGTATTCCTGCGTCATGATAATGGTCTGGTCTTAGAGCAGTATGTCGTTCAGCACTCCTGATGCAGTCTGGTAGGCTCCGGCTCCTGCCCCGGAAATCACTAAAGGCGAAGGATAGAATTCTGTCCGTATAATTGCGGAATTGTCGGTGCCGGAGAGGTTGTGGAGAGGATGGTCCGGACCGATGTTTTCCAGCCCTATCTTTGCCTTGTATCCGGACTTTGAGCCGGCATCTTTTACAAGGGACGCAATGAATCTCTGCCTCATTCCTTTTTGCGCGGCTTTCCGGTAGCGTTCTGCAAATGACGCCTCATTGTCTTCAAGCATCCGGTAGAACTCCGGGACTTTTCCGGAAAAGAACTCCTTGCCGAGCACAGGCTGCATCTCCACATCCTGTTCCTCGAGGGGAATTCCGGCTTCCCTTGACAATATTATCAGTTTTCTCAGCACGTCCCTTCCGCTGAGGTCAAGCCGAGGGTCAGGCTCGGTATATCCGGCCTCCTGTGCGTGTCTTACGACTTCTGCGAATGTGCCTCCTTCTCCTCCTTTATATGAACTGAATATATAGTTCATTGTTCCGGACAGCACTGCTTCTATGCTCTGTATCCCGTCTCCGCTGTTCACGCTCCGGGATATGGATTCAAGTACCGGGAGTGCCGCCCCGACGGTGGTCTCGTATCTCAGTGCCGCCCCGTTTTCCAGTGCCGCCCTCTTCAGCGCCGAGTATTGGCTGTAAGGGGCGGAGAATGTGATTTTGTTGCATGCTACAACGGAATATCCGCGTTTGAACAGGTTTATGTATTTGTAGGCTATGTCGGATGAGCCTGTGCAGTCCACGAACACTGAATTTTCGAGGCTCAGTGTAGCCAAGGCCGTGAAATAGGCCTCGTCTGCCGCACTTTCTCCGTTTTCCAACTGTGTTCCGATGTCCTTCAGTCCAAGGCCTGACTTGCATATTATGAATTTCCGGCTGTTGGACAGTCCGCATATACGTATGCGTTTTCCGGTCCTCTCGGCAATCTTGTCCCCGTTGCGTGCAATGATGTCCGCAAGTGCCTTCCCTACCGTGCCGAAGCCAGCAATGAAAACGTGTATTTCTTTTTCCGTGCTTTTCCCGAAGAACTCGTCGTGCAGGTGGAGTATGGCGGCGTCCGCATCCGAAGACGGGATGATTACGGATACATTCCTTTCGGAAGAACCCTGTGCCGTGGCCCTGACCGGAATGCTGTGGCGGCTGAGTGCGGCAAGCATTCTGCCTGTGGTCCCGCTTTGTCCGAGCACATCGTCTCCTGCAAGGCATACTATGGAGAATCCTTTTTCGACTTTAAGAGGATTCAGTTTTCCGAGAGATATTTCGTATGCAAAGCACCTGTCTGCGGCTTCTTTGGCTTTTTCTGCGTCTTTCTCTGAGACTGCAATGCACATTGTATGCACGGAAGAAGCCTGGGTGATGAGGATTATGTTTATTCCGTTTCTGCTGAGCGTGTCGAAAAGCCTGCTTGAGAATCCCGGTATGCCCACCATTCCGCTGCCTTCGAGGGAGAGCAGGGCGATGTCATCTGAATTGGAGATTCCTATTATTTTGTTTTTGCTCTTTGGCGGATTCTTTTCTATGAGTGTTCCGGGAGCCTCAGGCTCAAATGTGTTTTTTACGTAAATCGGAATGCCTTCGGCCACGACTGGCTGTATTGTCGGAGGGTATATGACTTTGGCTCCGAAGTGGGACAGTTCAAGGGCGGCCTTGTAGGAGATATGGCTGATTGTATGTGCGGCAGGGGCGACTTTGGGATTGGCTGTCATCATGCCCGGTACATCGGTCCAGATTTCGAGAATGCGTGCATTGCAGCCGACTGCATACAGCGAGGCGGAATAATCGGAGCCGCCGCGCCCGAGCGTGACTGTACGCCCGTGCCTGTCAGATGCTATGAATCCGGGCACGACGAACAGCTGGGTTATCGGGTTCCGCTCTGTCATTTCTTTGACAAGACCGTATGTCAGCTCCGTGTCAATGGCTGTACCCCCGTTCTCTGCCCTGGTCTTTATGATTTCTCTTGAATCGACCCACTTTGTGGCAATTCCTGCGGATGCAAGTTTGGTGGCAAGAATTTTCGTTGACCACAGTTCGCCGAATCCCTGTATGGCGTCAAGGCTGGCCGGAGACAGTTCGCCGAGCAGGAAAACACCATGTGCGATACTTCGCAATGAGTCGAAAAGACGGTCGCATGTGTCTGACGATTCTTCGTGCTTTTCGAGAGGAAGGAGGCTGCTTATTATTTCATGATGTCTTTGCTGAAGGCTGTCTATGACATTTTTATAGGTTTCATCACGGTCTGCCGCCAGTTTCCCTATTCTTATGAGTTCGTCTGTGCATCCGCTTATGGCTGACACTACAAGTATGGGTC